>NZ_JBKKKY020000004.1:0-94704 GCF_046613545.2 Aphanothece microscopica RSMan92
GTTGAGGGGCTCGGCCATGGCCTCCCGGATGTCGCCGGCGCGCACGTTGATGGTGCGGGGCAGGCCGGAGAGCAGGTGCAGGCCCCGCACGTCCATCGAGGTCTCGTCGTGCTCGTCGTCGGGGAACGCCGAACCGATCCGGATCTTGATGTCCTCGGCGGTGCGTTCACCGACCACCAGGTTGTGCACCTTCTTGAGGTAGACACCGATGGAGTCGCTGAGCTCATCGCCGGCCACCCGCACCGATTCGCTCAGCACGGTGCCGCCGAGGCTGAGCACCGCCACCTCGGTGGTGCCGCCGCCGATGTCCACGATCATGGTGCCGACCGGTTCGGTGACCGGCAGCCCGGCACCGATGGCCGCGGCCACCGGCTCATCGATCAGGTGCACCTCCCGGGCGCCGGCCAGGCCCGCCTCGCGCACGGCCCGGCGCTCCACGCCGGTGACGCCGCTGGGGATGCCGATGACCAGGCGGGGGGCGACGATCCCGCGCCCCTCGTTGCCCTTCTGGATGAAGGTCTTGATCATCTGTTCGGCGGCGTCGAAATCGGCGATGACGCCATCGCGCAGCGGACGCACGGCCCGGATGTTGCCAGGGGTGCGGCCCAGCATCAGCTTGGCCTCGTCGCCCACGGCCAGGGGCACCCCGCGCTCGAGATCCAGGGCCACGACGGAGGGTTCCTGCAGCACGATGCCCTTGCCGGACACGTACATCAGGGTGTTGGCCGTTCCCAGATCGATACCGATGTCACGGGAAAACTGGAAACGACGAAAAAACACGGACGACCCGCCAGGCAGCCCCAAATCATAGGGGGGTGGTACGGCCGGGCCAAAGGGTGGAACTGAACCGGAGAAGGCGCCCCGAGGGGTGCCGCATCATTGACCCAATCGACCAAGGAGACACGCCATGGGCGTCAATTCCATCACCCTCGTCGGCCGTGCCGGCCGCGACCCTGAAGTGCGGTACTTCGAGTCCGGCAGCGTGGTGGCCAACCTCACCCTGGCGGTGAACCGCCGCAGCCGCGACGACGAACCCGACTGGTTCAACCTCGAGATCTGGGGCAAACAGGCCCAGGTGGCGGCGGACTACGTCCGCAAGGGTTCCCTGCTGGGGATCATCGGCAGCTTCAAGCTCGACCGCTGGACCGACCGGAACAGCGGCGAGGAGCGCACCAAGCCGGTGATCCGGGTGGACAGGCTGGAGTTGCTGGGCTCCCGACGGGATGGCGAGGCCGGCCTGGGCGGGGGCGGCGGATTCGGGGGCAGCGGATTCGGGGGCGGCGAACCGAGCGAGGAGGAAGTGCCGTTCTGAGTCCGGGCGAGCGGGCCCGAACAGAAAGCCCCCACCGGCATGGCCGGCGGGGGCTGGACTTCCGAGAGCTGCACACAGCTGGGCAGGCTGGGCGGCCTGCCGGGGGTCAGTAGCGGTAGTGCTCGAGCTTGTAGGGGCCCTCCACGGCAACGTTGATGTAGGCGGCCTGCTCGGCGGTGAGCTCGGTGAGTCTGGCGCCGATCTTCTCGAGGTGCAGGCGGGCCACCATCTCATCGAGGTGCTTGGGCAGCACGTAGACCTGCTTGCCGTACTGATCGCCCTTGGTGAACAGCTCGATCTGGGCCAGCACCTGGTTGGTGAACGAGTTGCTCATCACGAAGCTGGGGTGGCCGGTGGCGCAGCCCAGATTCACCAGACGACCCTCGGCCAGAAGCAGGATCTTGTTGCCGCTGGGCAGCGTGATGTGATCCACCTGGGGCTTGATGTTGTCCCAGGGGTACTGCTTCAGCGAGGCCACATCGATCTCGTTGTCGAAGTGGCCGATGTTGCAGACGATCGCCTGATCCTTCATCTGGATCAGGTGCTCGTGGCGAATCACCTGGAAATTGCCGGTGGCCGTCACGAAGATGTCGACATCGCGCACCACGTCGTCGAGACGCACGACGCGGTAGCCCTCCATCGCCGCCTGCAGGGCGCAGATCGGGTCGATCTCGGCGATCATCACGGTGGCGCCGAGGCCGCGCAGCGACTGGGCCGAACCCTTGCCCACATCGCCGTAGCCCAGCACCAGAGCCACCTTGCCCGCCACCATGACATCGGTGGCACGCTTGATCGAATCCACCAGCGATTCGCGGCAGCCGTAGAGGTTGTCGAACTTGCTCTTGGTGACCGAATCGTTGACGTTGATCGCCGGGAAGGGCAGCTCACCGCTCTTCTGCAGCTGGTACAGACGGGCCACGCCGGTGGTCGTCTCCTCGGTCACGCCCTGGATGGCGGCATGGATGCGGGAGTAGAAGCCGGGCTGGGCGGCCAGTTTCTGGCGGATGCTGTTGAAGAGGGCGGTCTCCTCTTCGTTGGAGGGGTTGTCGAGAACCGAGAGATCCTGCTCGGCCCTGGTGCCGAGAATCACCAGACCGGTGGCGTCGCCCCCATCGTCCAGGATCATGTTGGGCGTGCCGCCATCGCCCCACTCCAGGATCCGGTGGGTGAAGGCCCAGTACTCATCGAGGGTTTCGCCCTTGTAGGCGAACACCGGCACGCCGGCGGCCGCGATCGCGGCGGCGGCGTGATCCTGGGTGGAGAAGATGTTGCAGCTGGCCCAGCGCACCTCGGCCCCAAGGGCCACGAGGGTTTCGATCAGGACGGCGGTCTGGATCGTCATGTGCAGCGAACCCGCGATGCGGGCCCCCTTGAGGGGCTGCTCTGCGCCGAACTTCTGCCGCAGGGCCATCAGGCCGGGCATCTCGGTTTCGGCGATGGCGATCTCTTTGCGGCCGAAATCGGCCAGGCCGAGATCGGCGATCACATACGAGGCTGTCGTCTGCAGCGCAGGCGCGGCGGGGGTGGCCACCATGGTTGTCACTCCTGGGAAACGGCTCGCTCCCGGCTGGGAGGGCGTGGATGGGAAATATCTGCGGAGACGCCGAGGCTTCGGGCTCGCTTGGCGGGCAATCTACAGGCAGGTTCTGAACACCCGTGAGCCACCCCGACCCACCCTGGCGCCGCCACACCCTTGCGGATGCCGAAGCGACCCGTCGCCTGGGGCGGGAACTGGCCGGCCTGCTCGCTCCGGAGTCGGCGATCGTGCTGCTCTGTGGTGACCTGGGAGCCGGCAAGACCTCGCTGGTGCAGGGCCTGGCCGCGGGCCTCGGGATCCTTGAGCCGATCACCAGCCCCACCTTCGCCCTGGCGCAGCACTATCTCCCGAGCGCGGATGGGGCCTGCCGCGGCCTGGTGCATCTCGACCTCTACCGGCTGGAGCTGGCGGCGGCCGCAGACGAGCTGTTCGCCCAGGAGGAGGAGGAGGCCATGGCGCGGGGCGCCGTGCTGGCGGTGGAGTGGCCCGAACGGCTGAGCTTCCGGCCGTCTAGCGCCTGGTGGGTGGACCTGCAGCTCCTCCCCGGCGACGATCCCGCCGCCGGGCGGCTGGCCTGCCTGTGGCGCCCGGCCCCCGCCGAAGGGGGCGGCAGCGGCCTCTCGCGCTGAGAGCTCAGACCCCCGGCGGGCCGGAAGCGGCCGCCAGGAAGGCGTCCACGGCCGCCTCGCTCGGCTGGGGGTCGATCGCCCCCGCCCCCTGGCACACCAGGGCACCGCAGGCACTGCCGAAGCGCATCAGCTCCGCCACCGCCAGCGGGTCGGCCCCGCCCAGCAGAGCGGGGCGGCCGCACAAGCGGTGCAGCAGCCCCGCGGTGAAGCTGTCGCCGGCGCCCGTGGTGTCGATGACGTCCACGGGAAAGGACGGCTGCGCGCCGCAGGCCGGCCCGAGGCACCAGCGCAGTGGCCGGTCTCCGTCCGTCACCACCACCGCGGGGTGCTGGGGCAGGGCCTCGCGCACCGCAGCGGGCTCCGGGCTGCCGAACAGCCACTCCGCTTCCTCGGCGGCGCACTTGATCAGGGCGGCGCGCTGCAGCAGCGGGCGGATGCGCTCGGCCTGAGCGGCGCTGGGGGGAGCCTCCGGAGGGGCGACCGGATCCCAGAAGGTGGGCCTCCAGTTGACGTCCACAGCGAGGGCCACCCCGGCGGCCTCGGCCCAGGCCAGACAGCGCTCCAGGGCCGCGGCGGCGGTGGCACTGGCCAGGGGAATCGTGCCGACCAGCAGCCAGCGGGGCTGGGATGGCCGCGCGAGCGCGGCGAGCTCGCGGGCGAGGGGCTCGGCCTCGATCGCCTGATCGGCGAAACCATCGCCCAGGTCGCCGGCGAAACCACCGAACTGGCGATCGCCGCTGGGATCCCGGCGCACCAGCACGATCCGGGTGGGCCGCCGGCCATCCCACTGCAGGGCCTTGAGGTCCACGCCGCGGCGCTGGAAGAGCTCGGCAAAGGCCTGGCCGATCCGATCCCGGCCCAGCCGGCCCACGAAGGCCACGGGCGTGCCCAGGCGGGCCAGGGCACAGGCCACGTTCGCGGGAGCCCCCCCGAGGTGGTCCTCGAGCTGGTCGAGCGCTGCCAGGGCCGGATCGCCACCGGGCGGACCGAGCCGGTCCACCAGGGCTTCGCCGAAGCAGACGACCTGGGGATGGACAGCCATCAGGCGGCTGATCGACTGGCTCCAGGCTGGCCCGATCCGCCGCCGGCGTCAGCCTCGGAGCCCGAAGTCGGCCCCTGCAGCCGCTCCAGCAGAGCCGCGATGATCCGGGCGTTGGCCGCCGGGAAGGGGTAGGTGCCCAGGTCCTCGGGCCGCACCCAGCGCACCTGCTGGCTGGCCAGTGGCTGGGGCTCCCCGCTGATCCAGCGGCACAGGTGCACCACGAAGCGCAGCCGCTTGTGGCTGTAGGCATGGTCCAGCCGGATCAGCTCCTCCCCCACCGCGGCCTCGATCGCCAGCTCCTCGCGGAGCTCCCGGGCAATGGTGGTCGCGATGGGCTCGCCGGGCTCCTGCTTGCCCCCCGGGAACTCCCAAAGCCCACCCAGCAGACCTTCCTGCAGACGCTGGTCGATCAGCACCCGGCCATCGCCATCCAGCACGATCCCCACGCCGATCACCTGGAAGGGCAGGGGCCTGGGAGCATCCTTCACGGGAAAGCGGGCGGGGTCGCCGGCAGCGTAGGCAGCACAGTCCCCCTGCCAGGGACAGGCCCCGCAGCGGGGCTGGCGGGGGGTGCAGACGGTGGCGCCCAGGTCCATCACGGCCTGGTTGAACACCCGGGGCCGCTCGGGATCGAGCAGGCGCTCACTCAGCTGCCAGAAGCCGGCGAGCTGCCGCGCCGGCGGCCTGGGGCTGGCAATCAGCCGGGCCAGCACCCGTTTCACATTGCCGTCCAGGATGGCGTAGGGCTGATCGAAGGCCGAGGAGAGGATGCTGCCGGCGGTGCTGCGGCCCACGCCGGGCAGGGCCAGCCAACCCGGCAGATCCCTCGGCCAGACGACCGGGCCAGGGCCTCCCGCCGCCAGCAGCTGGCGCGCCCCCTGGTGCAGGCGCCGGGCGCGGGCGTAGTAGCCGAGCCCCTGCCACTGCAGCAGCACCACCTGGCTGTCGGCGCGGGCCAGGGCTTCCAGATCCGGGAACCGGGCCATCCACCCTGTCCAGTAGGGCAGCATCACCGGCAGCTGGGTCTGCTGCAGCATGATCTCGGCGGCCCAGACCGGGTAGGGATCGAGGGCCTCGCCATCGCCGGGCGGGCTGCCATCGGGGCGCAGCTTCCAGGGGATGGCCTGCCGGCCATGGTGTTCCCACCAACGGAGCAGCCGGCGGCGAAGGGCCGGCGCCCCGGCCTCCAGCCCGGCCAGGGAGGCTTCGGCAGCCAGCGGATCCGCCCGTCCCAGCGCCGCTGCGGGGTCCGCACCTGAAGGGGGCGCCACCGTCAGAGGATGCGGTAGCGCTCGGGGTCGGCCAGCAGGGGCTGGAGATCCGGCACGGCGGCGATCGCCTCACCGGTGCGCAGCCGCAGCAGGCGGGAATGGAAGGCCCCCCGCTCCACGCCACCCCAGCGCCACCGCAGCACCTGCCAGTCGAGACCGACCAGGCGGAAGAGCCAGGCCTTCAGCTTCAACGCCGGCGTGACCCTGGCTCCCCCCGGCGCCGCCGCCGATGCCTGGAGGGGGCGGGCCAGCTCCTGGGCGTTCTGGTGCAGGTGCGGCGGGATCAGGTCACGGAACTGGTCAGGGCTGCGGTGGGCGAGCAGCTGCACCAGCCGTTGATGCTCGGGGGTGCGGGCGTTGTAGCGCCGGCGGCTGGGCCGATGGTTGTGGGTGACGACGCGGATCCCGACCAGCTCGCCCCCGAAGACGAAGCGCCCCCCACGACGCCAGGCCCGCAGCAGCCAGTCGCGCAGCGGTGTGCGCCAGAGTCGGCTGGAGTGGGTCCAGGGCCCCACCTGTCGGGCGAAAGCGGTGCGCACCAGCCAGAAGCTGCTGGGGTCGTAATAGAGATCCTCCGGCCTCAGGAGCATGCGCAGATCCTGCAGCGGCGGCGCCACGGTGATCCGCTTCATGAAGACGGGGCGGATGGTGCCATCGGCATCCTGATGGCAATCGACCAGCTTGAGGGCAGGCGCGATCAGCAGGTCCGCCCTGGCCTGACGCAGCAGCGGCAGGCCCATCTCCAGGTGATCCCGCAGCAGGATGTCGTCGTGGTTGAGAAAGCAGACCACCGGCGCCCGAGCCAGGGCCAGGCCGAAGGAATTGGGCCCGGATTGCTCGCCGAAGCGCTGGGTGAGGTTGTAGTAGCGCACCCGCGGCTCGGCCAGGGCGCTGAGCATCTGGCCGGTCTCGGGTTCGCAGCAGTCGCCCACCACGATGGCTTCCCAGTCGCTGACGCTCTGCAGCTGAAGGGCCCGCAACGTGCTGCGCAGGGCATCAACCCGCTTGTAGGTGGCGATCACGAAGGTGACCTGCGGCACGCCCGGCGCTGCGATCGGCATCGATTCAGAGGTAGGCGAGCAGCATGGACACCAGGCTGCGGGCCTCGTTCGAGAACAGGCCCTGGCGGTGAACCAGCCGGGCGATCTGCCCCAGGGTCATCCAGCTGAGCGTGTCCGAGCTGGGCAAGGGCTCGGCTTCCCCCAGCAGCAGGATGCTGTAGCGCGCCACGGAGCGGTAGAAACGGCCCCCTTCGTCGGAATGGAGGTTGGAGAGCACGGGGCTCGCCTGCAGGCTCAAGGTCTCCAGCTGCTGCTCCTCGGCATCGAGGGCGGGGATCGGGGAAGGCGCGCCGCCGGCGTCCTGCAGGGCAGGGCCGTACTGGAAGCCCTCTCGGAAGCCGATCTCAGGACGGCAACGGAACAGGAAATGAAGCACACCGCCGATCTCCCGCGCCAGCAGTACGGCCGTGCCTTCACGCTCCTGGGCCACCAGGGGCTGATCCCAGGTCTGCACCTCCCGCTCGCTGCAACTCACGGCCACCTGGCGCACGTCGAAACTGCCGGCGGGTCCCAGCAGCCGGGGCTCCTCCCCACGGAGCCACCCCTGCTGATCGTCGAGCGGCACGACGCGCACCGTGAAGGGGTAGGCCCTGCGGATCGATTCCAGCCGCTCCACGATCGCGGCATCGCTGCTGAGCTGTTCCGTGGCGCCGGCGCGGTAGGAGCGCAACAGCCCCTCGCCGAATCCCCCCTGGCCGCTCCAGCGGGCGAAGGGGCCCTCCGGTGGGGCCAGCGCAGTCCAGTCGGAGGTGGCCAGCACCGAGCGGGCGTCGGTGTTGATCTGGAAATCGCTGACGAGCAGCTCGCAGACCTCCGGCATCGGCGCCCAGAGGTAGGAGCTGTCACAGGGGAGGTCGAGGTCGGGAGGCACCTCCACCGTCATGTTGCGGTTGTACTTGCCCAGGAAGCGGGTGCCCTGCTCGGACTGGAGGCTGTCGGCATGAACGATCGCCTGGTCGTGCCCGGTGAAGTAGGCGAGGAACGGGGTCGCCTTGCCGTGGTGCAGGCGCTGGTAGTTGCTCTTGGTGGCCTGCACCGACGGTGCCGCCTGGGAGAGACCGATGTTGCCCGGCTCGGGCTTGGCCTGGATCAGGAGGTGCGGCACAGGCTCGTGCGGCTGCATGCCGCGCCGCTGCATCAGGAAACCGAGAATGCCGATCTCGGGCTGGTCGATCAGGGGCTGGTGCAGCGTGATCCTGCCGCCGGCCTCCGCCTCGACGCCCACGATGCTGAAGAAGCCGCCGGAGCGATGCCGCAAGGCGCCCTCGGCGTAGATCCATTCCTGTGAGTCCCGCCAGGGAATCTCCCGAACAGCCATGTCACACAGCTTGCGCCGAAGCTCCAGCCAGGACGACAGTGACGCGGATGGCATGGAGTACGGGCGGTGACGGAGTGGCAGGAGCAGCTCCGCCGGCGAAACTAACCCCGGAAGGCGCGGGGTCAGCGGGCACGGTCAGCAGGATGCGTCAGCTGGCCACGTAGGCCTCGACCGCCTCGCTGAGCCGACGCAGGCCGGCGAGTCCGTCGCGCTCCAGGTTGCGCACCCGATCCCGGCTGATGCCGAGCACCCTGCCGATGCCCGTGAGGCTCATCGGCTCAGAGGTCTCGGCGGAATCCGGATCGATGCCGTAGCGCATCTTCAGCACACGCCCCTGCAGTTCCGGCAGCTGCTCCAGCAGCGCCCGCAGGTCCCCCTTCAGGCACTCCCCGTCCACACGCTCCTCCGGCAGCTCCCCATCCCCCGCCAGCAGATCCAGCAGCTCCGTGTCCTCCCCATCCCCCACCTTCGTCTCCAGACTCACCGGCTGACGCGCACGGCACAGCAGGTCCTTCACCTCCTCCTCCGGCAGCTCCACATACCCCGCCAGCTCCGTCACCGTCGGCGTGCGGCCCAGCTCCTGGCTCAGTTCCCGCTGACCCTTCTTCAGCTTGTTCAGCGTCTCGGTGATGTGGATCGGCAGCCGGATCGTGCGGCTCTTCTCCGCAATCGCCCGCGTGATCCCCTGCCGGATCCACCAGTACGCATACGTACTGAACTTGTAACCCCGTGTCGGGTCGAACTTCTCCACAC
Organism: Aphanothece microscopica RSMan92; assembly: GCF_046613545.2. Lineage (NCBI taxonomy): Bacteria > Bacillati > Cyanobacteriota > Cyanophyceae > Chroococcales > Aphanothecaceae > Aphanothece > Aphanothece microscopica. The sequence continues at coordinate 8,924 of NZ_JBKKKY020000004.1, forward strand.
CCCGCACCAGGCCAATGGTCCCCTCCTGGATCAGGTCCAGCAGCTCCATGTTCCGCTTGGTGTACTTCTTCGCCACGCTCACCACCAGGCGCAGATTCGCCGCCACCATCCGCTCCTTCGCCCGACGGCCCGCCTGCAGGCGCTTGCGCAGCACAGGACCGCTCAGACCCAACGCCTTCGCCAGCTCCGCCGCACTCGGACGCGTCCCGCCCGCACGCATCGTCAGCTCCTGCTCCGTCTCCTCGATCGCCATCAGCTCCTGCACCTGGCGGCCCAGCGTGATCTCCTGCTCGTGCGTCAGCAGCGGCACCCGGCCGATGTCGCGCAGGTAGCTGCGCACCAGATCCCCATCGACCGCGGGCATCTGGCGGGCGGGGCGATCGGGGGAGACCGCAACGCCGGAGAGGCTGGTCGGGTCAGGGGCAAGAGCAAGCATCATGGTTCCGGGCCCTTGAAGTTCCGTTAAGCCTAACCTGAAGAAGTGTGAACCTCTTCTCATCTGGGCGCGGCGGCCGCCTGCCGATGCCCATCCCCGGGGCTCATCCCGTACCCAGGCGGCCGATCAGCCAGCCGGCGGTCTGCAGGTAGATGAACACGCCGGCCACGTCCGTGGCGGTGGTGATGAAGGGGGCCGACATCAACGCCGGATCCAGGCCCAGCCGGTCGAACAGCAGCGGCAGGGCCGCCCCCGCCGTGGCCGCCAGGGTGGTGATGGCCAGCAGGCTCATCCCCACGGACAGCCCCACCAGCGGTCCCTCGCCGCGCCACCAGGCCCAGGGCACCACCACCACCAGCATCAGCACGCCCAGCAGGGCTCCGGCGACGGCTTCCCGCAGGATCGTGCGCGTCGCCCCCAGCGACTGGATCCGCTGGGTGCTCAGACCGCGGATCACCACGGTGGAGCTCTGGGCCCCCACGTTCCCGCCCGTGCCGATCAGCAGGGGGATGAAGGCCGCCAGCACCACCACCTGGCTGAGCACCTTGCCCTGCAGGGCGATGACCTCGGAGGTGAAGCCATTGGCCACCACCAGCACCGAGAGCCACACCACCCGCCGCCGGGCCACGGTGAACAGATTGCTCTGGAAGTAATCGTCCTCGTCGCCCGCCTGCACGGCACCGGCGGCGTAGAGGTCGCGGGTGGCCTCCTGCTCGATCACGTCGATCACGTCATCGACGGTGACGATCCCGACCAGCCGCTGCTCCCGGTCCACCACGGGCACGGCGAGAAAGTCGTAGCGCTGGATCGCCCGGGCCACCTCCTCCTGGTCGGTCTCGGTGGAGACGCTCACCACTTCGCGGGTCATCACATCCCCGATGCGGGCCTGGGGATCGGCCACCACCAGATCCCGCAGTGACAGGATCCCGGTGAGATGGCGGGAGCCGTCCGTCACGTAGAGGGAATAGACGGTCTCGGTCTCCCGGGCCCGGCGGCGCACCAGCTCGAGGGCCTGGGCGGCGCTGTGGAACTCCTTCAGATCGATGAACTCGGTGGTCATCAACCGGCCGGCGGTCTCGGCCTCGTAGCCGAGCAGCTGGGCGGTGACGCGACGCTCCGCCGGGCTCAGCTCGGCCAGCAGCCGGCGAACCACCTTGGCGGGGAGCTCATCGAACAGCCGCACCCGGTCATCGGGGGACATCTTCTCGACGAGCTCCAGCACCTCCCCGGAGCGGAGCCGGTCGAGGAGGGTCTGCTGCACGCTGGGGTCGAGGTATTCGTACACCTCGATGGCCTCGTCCTTGGGCAGCAGGCGAAAGGCCAGGGCCTGGAGGGTGCGGGGCAGGGTCCCGATCGCCTCGGCGATGTCCACCTCCTGCACGGGCTGCAGCAGCAGCTTCGCCCCGTCGTAGTTGCCGGCCTCCAGCAGGGTCTCCAGCTGCCGGGCGACCACGTCGGCCAGCGGCACACCCCCGCCTCCCACCGGGGAGGTCTTCAGGTTCACGCTGGTGCCGTTCGCTTCGCTCATCGGCCCGGAGCCACGGCAGTGTCGAGTTTATGGGCCGGCCGCGGGGAGCAGCCGCTAGCGTCCGGCCGCCGAAAACGGAACGATCCATGGCCGTGAACGTGAGCGATGTGATGGTGCGCGACGCCCAGGGAGGCCAGCGGCGTCTGGGTGAATGGGGCGGCCAGGTGCTGCTGATCGTCAACGTCGCCAGCCGCTGCGGCTTCACCCGTCAGTACGCCGGGCTGCAGAAGCTGCAGGAGACCTACGGCCCGCAGGGCCTGGCGGTGCTCGGCTTCCCCTGCAATGACTTCGGCGCCCAGGAGCCCGGCAGCCTGCCGGAAATCCAGCAGTTCTGCTCCACCACCTACGGGGCCGATTTCACCCTGTTCGACAAGGTGGTGATGGCCGAGGCGCCCTACACGACCCTCACCCAGGCCGAGCCCAGCGGCCCGGTGGCCTGGAATTTCGAGAAGTTTCTGGTGGGCAAGGACGGCACGGTGCTCGCCCGCTTCAAGAGCGGCGTGGAGCCTGAGGCTGCCGAGCTCACCAGCGCCATCGAAGCCGCCCTGGCGGCCTGAAGGCCCCTGAAGGCCCCGGTGATCAGCCCGCCAGCCAGCCGCGGCGGGCACCGGCGCCGGTGGCCAGTTCCACCTGCAGCCAGCGCTCGCCCCCAGGCCGGGCCCAGCTGCGCAGGACCCGCAGCGGAACCCCTGCCTGGGCCTGGGCGATGGCCGGGGCCTGCCGTTCCGGCGCGCAGCGCAGCACCTGGGGCACCGCGCTGAGCACGGGCTCGCGGCTGCTCTGGCGCCGCCGCAGTTCCGGCGTCCGCCAGTCGGCTCCCCCGGCCGGCAGACCGGCGGGAGCAACCAGGGCAAAGCCGAGCAGGGCCATCCAGCGCCAGGGCGCGAGCAGCGGAGAGGACGCAACCATCAACGGCCCTCCCTCAGATGTCGAGCTGGGCCAGATCCAGTTCAGCGCTGTGGGTCTCGATGAACTCACGGCGCGGAGCCACCTTGTCTCCCATCAGGATCGTGAAGATACGGTCGGCCTCGAGCGCATCCTCGATCTCCACCCGCTTCATCATGCGGGTGGCAGGATCCATGGTGGTTTCCCATAACTGCTTGGGCATCATTTCACCCAAGCCCTTGAACCGCTGGATCGTGTAGTTGGCCTTTTCCCCAAAACCCTGGATGGTCTTCTTGAGGTCGTTTTCGTTGTAGCAGTAAGTGTGATTCTTGCCGCGCTCAACCTTGTAGAGCGGCGGGCAGGCGATGTAGATGTATCCGCCTTCCACCAGAGCCTTCTGGTAACGGAAGAAGAACGTCAGAATCAGGGTGCGGATGTGAGCGCCGTCGACGTCAGCGTCGGTCATGATCACGATCCGGTGGTAACGGAGATTCTTCTCGTCGAACTCCTCACCCTTGATGCCGAGACCCAGGGCCGTGATCAGGGCCTGAATTTCCGTGTTCTTGTAGATCTTGGCGTCGTCGGTCTTCTCGATGTTGAGAATCTTGCCCCGCAGGGGGAGGATCGCCTGGAAGCGCCTGTCCCGACCCTGCTTGGCGGAGCCGCCAGCGGAGTCGCCCTCAACGATGTAGATCTCGGATTCGGAGGGGTCCCGGGAAGAGCAGTCGGCCAGCTTGCCGGGCAGGGTTGAACTCTCGAGCACGCTCTTGCGCCGCACCAGCTCGCGGGCCCGGCGGGCGGCCTCGGCGGCATTGAACGCCTGGATCGCCTTTTCGAGGATCAGGTCGATAACGGATGGATTGAACTCGAGAAATTCACCGAGGGCCTCACCCACCAGGGTGTCGACGATGCCCCGCACCTCGGTGTTGCCGAGCTTGGTCTTCGTCTGGCCCTCGAACTCGGGCTCGGGCACCTTCACCGAGAGCACGGCCGTGAGGCCCTCGCGAATGTTCTCGCCGGCAAGGTTGGCATCGGCGTCCTTGCGCTTGCCCCGTTTCTTGGCGAAGGCATTGAGGGTGCGGGTGAGCACGGTCTTGAGCCCCTCGATGTGGGTGCCCCCATCCACCGTTCGGATGTTGTTGGCAAAGCCGAGGATGCTGTCGGAGTAGGCATCCACGCACCACTGCAGGGCCGCCTCCACCTGAACGCCTTCCTTCTCGGCGTTCACATAGATGATGTCGGGATGGAGCGGATCCTTCTCCGCGTTCATGTAAGCGACGTATTCGCGGATGCCGCCCTCGTAGAAGTAGATCTCCTCGTGGGGCTCACCGGCGGCGTTGCGGGCGCTGGCGCGCTCGTCGCGGAAGACGATCCGTACCCCGCCGTTGAGGTAGGCGAGCTCACGCAGCCGCGAGGAGAGGGTCTGGTAGTCGAACTCGATGCCGACGGTGAAGATCTCCTGGTCGGGCTTGAAACACACGGATGTTCCGGTCCGGCCCGGCTCGGCAGGGTCACCGGGGGTGGAGCGGAGCGTGCCGATCGGCGCACCGCGCTCGAAGCGCTGGGTGTGCACCTGGTCGTGGCGGTGGACGGTGACCTCGACCCACTCGGAGAGGGCGTTGACCACGGACACGCCGACGCCATGCAGACCGCCGGAGACCTTGTAGCCACCGGCCCCGAACTTGCCGCCGGCATGCAGCACGGTGAGCACCGTCTCGAGGGCGCTCCTGCCGGTACGGGGGTGGATGTCGGTGGGGATGCCGCGGCCGTTGTCGGTGACCGCGCAGGAACCGTCGTCGTTGAGCACAACGAGGATCTGGTCGCAATGGCCCGCCAGAGCCTCATCCACCGAGTTGTCCACCACCTCGTAGACGAGGTGGTGAAGCCCGCGCGGCCCGGTCGAGCCGATGTACATCCCGGGGCGCTTCCGGACCGGCTCCAGGCCTTCGAGCACCTGGATCTGCTCGGCACCGTAGGCGGCCTGAACTTTGGTGGCTTCGCTCATGCGGGAGGGGCTTCCCAGGGGTCGGGCAGAGGCGGCGACTGGCCCTGGACAAGAGGGGCGAGAAGTGGTGAAAACCCTTCTACAGGAGGGAATCTACCATCGTTCTCCCGCCGGCCCAGGGGGCTGTCGGCCAGCTGGCAGGGTGGGGGAATGGCCAGCGATCCGCCCGCCGATCACCACCCCGAACCGGCTGGGGATCCCCCAGGGGATCTCGGCGGGGATCGGCCGCTGGTGCTGGTGCTGCTGGGACCCACCGCCAGCGGCAAGACGGAGCTGGCGATCGGCCTGGCCCGGAGCCTCGACCTGGCGGTGCTGAACGTGGACTCGCGCCAGCTCTACCGCGGCATGGACGTGGGCACCGCCAAGCCCACAGCCGCCCAGCAGGCCCAGGCCCGCCACGAGCTGCTCGACCTGCGGGATCCGGATCAGCCGATCAATCTGCAGGAATTCCGGGCCCTGGCGGCCCCTCTGATCGCAGCGGAACACCGGCGCACCCAGGCCGCCGCGGGAGGCCCGATGGCGCTGCTGGCGGGCGGCAGCGGCCTGTACCTCAAGGCGCTCACCCAGGGCCTGCAGCCGCCGGCAGTCCCGCCGCAGCCGGAGTTACGGGCCCAGCTGGTCGCCCTCGGCCAGCCCGTGTGCCACCAACTGCTGCAGCAGGCCGATCCGATCGCCGCCGCCCGGATCGCCGCCGCCGACGCCGTGCGCACGCAGCGGGCCCTGGAGGTGCTCTACGCCACGGGGCGGCCGCTGTCCGCCCAGCAGGGCGCCACGCCCCCCGCCTGGCGGGTGGTGGAGCTGGGGCTCGATCCGCCCGATCTGCAGGCCCGCATCCAGACCCGCACCCGCGGGCTCTTCGCCGCCGGCCTGGTGGCCGAGACCGAGCAGCTGATCGGCCGCTACGGCGCGGCCCTTCCCCTGCTCGACACCATCGGTTACCGGGAGGCCAGGCAGCTGCTGGCGGGCGAGCTCGACGAGGCCGAGGCGATCCGGATCACCGGCCAGCGCACCCGGCAGTTCGCCAAGCGCCAGCGCACCTGGTTCCGCCGCCAGCACCGGCCGATCTGGCTGGAGGCGGGCCGGCCGGAGACGCGGTTGCAACAGGCGTTGCAGGAGATCGAGCGCGTTCTAGGGTGAAGGGTGTGTTGCCCGCGCCAGGCGCGGCGGCCTGTCCCCCCTGCATCCCGCAGACCCTCACCCCACTGAATGCCTCCCCGTCCCCGTTTTGACCGCCGAGCCCCCGTTCGGGAGCTGCCCAACATCAATGACCGGATCAACTACCCCCAGTTGCGGGTGGTCGACGCCGACGGCAGTCAACTCGGAGTGATCACACGGGAAGCGGCCCTGGAGGTCGCGAGGGATCGGGAGCTCGATCTGGTGCTCGTGAGCGAGAAGGCCGATCCACCGGTCTGCCGGATCATGGACTACGGCAAGTACAAGTTCGAGCAGGAAAAAAAGGCCAAGGAAGCGAAGAAGAAGTCGCATCAGACGGAAGTCAAGGAAGTCAAGATGCGCTACAAGATCGACCAGCACGACTATGACGTGCGCATCGGTCAAGCCTCTCGATTCCTCAAGGCCGGCGACAAGGTCAAGTGCACGGTGATCTTCCGGGGCCGGGAGATCCAGCACACGGCCCTCGCCGAGGTGCTGCTCATGCGGATGGCGAAAGACCTCGAGGCCGCCGCCGAGATCCAGCAGCCCCCGAAACGGGAAGGCCGCAACATGATCATGTTCCTGAGTCCCCGCAAGACCACAGCCGTCAAGACGGCCGCCAAGCCCGCCCCCAAGGCCAAGGCCGGCGAAGCCCCCGCCGCTGCAGCCAGCAAGAGCCCCGGCTGAGGGCCTGGGGCTTCCCTCAGGGGACTTCCCTCCGTGGGCTTGCCTCAGGTCGGGGCCGGCGGCTTCAAGCTGGCCGCGAAGATCTCCAGCATCGCCGTCCAGCCTTCGGCTGCGGCCTGGGGCCGGAAGTCGGCGCGGGCCTCGCACATGTAGCCATGCCCGGCCCGGGGCGCGACCACCAGCCGCCGGGTGCGCTCCGGGCGGCGCTCGGCCTCGGCAGCGAGCGCTGCGGCGATGGCCTCCTGCTCGGCCGGTGGCATCAGCGGATCCTCCGCGCCGCAGAAGCAGATCAGATTCCCCGGCACCTCCGGCAGCACGGCCAGGGTGGGGGGGCCGCCGCCGGGGCGGTCCGTGGACACCCGCGCCCCGTAGAAATCACAGGTGGCCGCCACCTGCGGCAGGGTGGAGGCCAGCAGGGCGAGGTGGCCGCCGAAGCAGAAGCCGACGCAGCCGATCGGGCGCTGCTCCAGACCGGGGCGGCTCTGCAGCCAGGCCACGGCGCGCCGGGCATCGTCCAGAAACTGATCGGCCGTCACCTGGTCGCGGTGCTGGCGGCCAAGCGCCAGGCCCGCGGCGTCGTAGGCCGCATCGAGCTCCGGAGCCGTGCGCGCGAAGATCGGCAGCGCCAGGGCGCCATAGCCCGCCGCGGCCAGACGGTCCGCCACGTCCCGCACCCAGCCGTTGAGGCCGAAGACCTCGGGCAACACCAGCACGGCGGCCCGGGGCGGATCGCCGGCGGGCCGCGCCCACCAGCAGCGCAGCGGCGGCGAGGCGCCGTCGGCGCTCAGCAGCTGCCAGCCGGAGCAGACGGCGTGGGGGCCTGGGTTGGACATCGCGCCGCCGGCAGCTGGGGCGATTCTGGCGGGGGCGGCGGGGACAACCGGCACACTCCCGTATGCCAACGGGGGGATTGTCCCTCAGGCCGTTGCTCCGTATGGTGACCACCAGCCCATCTGGCCCACCCCGGCGTGCGATTCCATATCCAGCAGGAAAGCGACATCCCGGCGTCGACCCAGCTCTACAACCAGATCTGCTTCGCGATCGCGGCCCGGCACTACCCCCCGGGCCACCGCCTGCCGAGTACGCGGCAGCTGGCCATGCAGACCGGTCTGCACCGCAACACGATCAGCAAGGTGTACCGCCAGCTGGAGAGCGACGGGGTGGTGGAGGCCATGGCCGGCTCCGGCATCTACGTGCGCGACCAGCAGAAGCCCCGCGACATCAAGCTGCCGCCGGGGCCCCGCAGCCGCGTCCTGCCCGATATCGACCGCCAGGTGCGCCAGAGCATCGACGGGCTGCTCAACGGCGGCTGCACCCTGCAGCAGGCCCGCGACATGCTCACCCGGGAGATCGACTGGCGGCTGCGCTGCGGCGCCCGGGTGCTGGTGAGCACGCCGCGGGAGGACATCGGCGCCTCGATGCTCATCGCCGAGGAGCTCGCCCCCAACCTGGAGGTGCCGGTGGAGGTGGTGCCGATGGAGGAGCTGGAGGGGGTGCTGGAGAGCTCCAACAACGGCACCGTGGTCACCAGCCGCTATTTCCTTCAGCCCGTGGAGGAGATCGCCAAGCGCCACGGCGTGCGGGCGGTGCCGGTGGACCTCAACGACTTCCGCCACGAGCTGGATCTGCTCAAGGAGCTGCGGGCCGGCAGCTGCGTCGGCCTGGTGAGCATCAGCCCGGGGATCCTGCGGGCGGCGGAGGTGATCCTGCACAGCCTGCGGGGCAATGATCTGCTGGTGATGACCGCCAACCCGGACACCGGCAGCCGCCTGCTGGCCCTGCTGCGGGCTGCCAGCCACGTGCTCTGCGACCGGCCAAGCCTGCAGCTGGTGGAGCAGAGCCTGCGGCAGAACCGCGCCCAGCTGATGCGGATGCCCGTGGTGCACTGCGCCCAGAGCTACCTGGGAGGAGCCACGATCGACCAGCTGCGCAAGGAGATCGGGGTGCTGGCCGCCTGAGCGGTGCCTTGATCTGCGTGGCTTGATCTGACAAGCGGATGAAGAGATTCGAACTCTCGACCCTCTCCTTGGCAAGGAGATGCTCTACCACTGAGCTACATCCGCAGACCGCAGAGCCGTCGGTGGAAACCGCTGGCTGGGGCTGGCCGGCATCACCGGCGAAGTGATCATGCACGAGCGGGGGCCCCTCGGTCAAACCATGCCGGGCTCCGGCAGGATGCCCTGATGCTCAAGTCCATCCGGGCCGACCTGGCGATCATCAAGGAGCGTGATCCCGCGGCGCGGGGCACGCTCGAGATCCTGCTCTGCTATCCGGGGCTGCATGCCCTGGTGCTCCACCGGATCAGCCATGGCCTGTGGCGGGCCGGGCTGCCGGTGCTGCCGCGGCTGCTGAGCCAGCTGGGCCGCCTGCTCACCGGCATCGAGATCCACCCGGGCGCCCGGATCGGCCATGGGGTGTTCATCGACCACGGCATGGGGGTGGTGATCGGCGAGACCACGGTGGTGGGGGACAAGTGCCTGCTCTACCAGGGGGTGACCCTGGGGGGCACCGGCAAGACCCATGGCAAGCGGCACCCGACCCTGGCCGAGAACGTGGTGGTGGGAGCGGGGGCCAAGGTGCTGGGCGCGATCAGCGTGGGGGCCAACACGCGGATCGGCGCCGGCTCGGTGGTGCTGCGCGACGTGGGGCCGGACAGCACGGTGGTGGGCATCCCCGGCCGCGTGGTGCACCAGAGCGGCGTGCGGGTCGATCCACTGGCCCACTCCGCCCTGCCGGACACCGAGGCGAACGTGATCCGCAACCTGATGGAGCGGATCGACGCCCTGGAGGGGGAGCTGGCGCGGGCCCAGGGCTGCCTGCGGGAACTGGCCGCCGGACGCCCCCTGCCGGAGCCCTGCCGCGGCGAGGCCCAGAACCTCAAGGACCGGGAGATCCTCGAGTTCCTTGGCGACAACCCCGGCACCACCGGCTGAGGCCTCTCAAAAGAGCCGCCTCGAGCCGCTCAGACGGCGGCGCCCTGGGGCGCAGGAGCCGGCTGGAACATGAACATCGAGTAGATCACGTTGCGACGCATCTGGGTCATCATCTCGAGGAACATGTCGTAGCCCTCGTTCTTGTATTCGATCAGCGGATCCTTCTGGCCGTAGCCGCGCAGGCCCACCGATTCGCGCAGGGCATCCATCGCCTGGAGGTGTTCCCGCCAGAGGGTGTCGATCTGCTGGAGGATGAAGAAGCGCTCGGCCTCGCGCATCAGCCCGGGCCGCTGCTGCTCGATCTGACCCTCCTTGATGTCGTAGGCATTGCGCATCTGCTCCTGCAGGAAGGCCTTGAGTTCCTCCATGGCCAGGCCCTGAAGCTGCGCGGGCTGCAGATCCTCGAGCAGGTAGATGAACTCCTTCACCTTCTCCACCAGGCGCGTGAGGTCCCACTCCTCGGGGGGGAGGTCGGGGTTCACATAGGCCTCGACAATGTCATCGATGGTGCGCTCGCCGTAGCCGATCACCTGCTGCTTGAGGCCGCGGCCCTCCAGCACGCGGCGGCGCTCGGCATACACCGCCTTGCGCTGGTTGTTCATCACCTCGTCGTACTCGAACACCTGCTTGCGGATGTCGTAGTAGTAGGTCTCGACCTTCTTCTGGGCTCCCTCGAGGGAGCGGGTGAGCATGCCCGACTCGATCGGCATGTCCTCCTCCACCCGGAAGGCATTCATCAGGCCGGCCACCCGGTCGCCGCCGAAGATCCGCAGCAGGTTGTCCTCCAGGGAGAGGAAGAAGCGGGTGGAGCCGGGGTCGCCCTGGCGGCCGGCACGGCCGCGCAGCTGGTTGTCGACCCGGCGGGATTCGTGGCGCTCGGTGCCGATCACGTGCAGGCCGCCGGCCTCCCGCACCTTGCCTTCCTCCTCCTTCACCACGGCGTCATAGGTGGCCTTGACCTCGGCAATGCGCTCCCGCAGCAGCTGGATGTGGGCGTCGTCCGTGGGAGCCTTCTCGGCCGCCTGGGCGATGCGGTCCTCCAGCTCCAGCACCGTGAGGCTCCGGTCTCCCCAGGCCTTCACCAGCTCCTTGGCCAGGGCCGAGAGGGCATGCTCCAGTTCATCGGGCAAGGCGCAGGGGTAGAGCGCGCCGATGGCCCGCGCCTCGGAGGGGGCCTTGGCCTGCTGTGCCCGGGATGCCGCGCCGAACCCCGGGGCCGCCTCCGGGGCCCGCTGCAGGGGCACGGGCGGGCGGTGGCCCTCCTCGGGACGCACCAGCACCGGCAGCAGCACCTCACGCAGCTTGAGGCGAGCCATGTAATCGCTGTTGCCGCCGAGGATGATGTCGGTGCCGCGGCCGGCCATGTTGGTGGCGATGGTCACAGCGCCGGCCCGGCCGGCCTGGGCGACGATCTCGGCCTCCCGCTCCACGTTCTCGGGTTTGGCATTGAGCAGGTTGTGGGGGATCTCCTGCTCGGCCAGCAGGGCGGAGAGCAGCTCCGACTTCTCCACGCTGGTGGTGCCCACCAGCACCGGCCGGGCGCTCTTGTGGACCTCGGCGGTCTCCAGGGCCACCGCGCGCCACTTGGCGGGCTCGGTCTTGTACACCTGGTCGGTCCAGTCGGAGCGGGAGCGGGGCCGGTTGGTGGGCACGATGGTGACTTCGAGCTTGTAGGTCTTCTCGAACTCCACCTCCTCGGTCTTGGCGGTGCCGGTCATGCCGGCCAGGCGGGGATAGAGCAGGAAGAAGTTCTGGTAGGTGATCGAGGCGAGGGTCTGGGTCTCGGGCTGGATCGGCAGGTTCTCCTTGGCCTCGATCGCCTGGTGCTGACCGTCGCTCCAGCGGCGACCGGGCATCACCCGGCCGGTGAACTCATCGACGATCACGGCGTCGCTGCCGCGCACGATGTAGTTGACGTCCTTGACGAACAGCTCCTTGGCCTTGAGGGCATTGTTGATGTAGTGGGCCCAGGGATCGGCCGGATCGAACAGATCGCCCACCCCCAGAAACTGCTCGGCCTTGGCGAAGCCCTCGTCGGTGAGGGTGCAGCTGCGCTGCTTCTCATCCACCTCGTAATCGCCCTCGGGGTCGATGCCGTCCTTGCCCAGTTCAGCGGCACGCTCAAGCCGCGCCGCCACCTCGGCGGCCTTCTGGTACTTCTCCTGGGGCCGCTCCACCTGGCCGGAGATGATCAGGGGTGTGCGGGCCTCGTCGATCAGGATCGAATCGACCTCGTCGATCACGCAGTAGTGGAAATCGCGCTGCACCACCTCGGCGATGTCGGTCGCCATGTTGTCGCGCAGGTAGTCGAACCCGAGCTCGCTGTTGGTGGCGTAGGTGATGTCGCAGGCGTAGTTGTCGCGCCGATCCGGTGGCGCCATGTCCTGCTGGATCAGGCCGACGGAGAGGCCGAGGAAGCGGTGGATCTGGCCCATCCACTCAGCGTCGCGGCGGGCCAGGTAGTCGTTCACCGTCACCACGTGCACGCCGCGGCCGGTGAGGGCATTGAGGTAGCTGGGCAGGGTGGCCACCAGCGTCTTGCCCTCGCCGGTCTTCATCTCGGCGATCTGGCCGTCGTGCAGCACCATGCCGCCGATCAGCTGCACGTCGAAGTGGCGCATGCCGAGCACCCGCTTGCCGGCCTCACGCACCACAGCGAAGGCCTGGGGCAGCAGCTCGTCGAGCAGCTTCCGCTCGCGCTCCAGGGTGGCCTCGCTGCTCAGTCCGCGGCTGCGGCACTCCTCCTGATGGCTGACCAGCTTCTGGCGGAACTCGCCGGTGAGGCCGCGCAGCTCGTCGTCGCTGAGGGGGGCGATCTCCTCCTCCAGCAGGTTCACGTCGGAGACGATCGGCTGGTAGCGCTTCAGCTTGCGGGCATTGGGGTCACCCAGCAGGAGCTTGAGCATGGTGAGATCGGCTACCAGGGCAGTACCGGCAGCCTACCGAGGCTGCCCGGCCAGATCGGCGGCGGCAGGGGTCGCGGGGCGGTAGTCCGGAACCAGGCGCCGCAACGCCTGGAGAGCACGGGCCTCATCCCAGCGGCCCAGGGCCGATTCCAGCTCCGCCAGGAGCTCGTCGAGGCGCCGGGGTGAGAGGCAGACCTCCCGTGCCCTGCGGATGAGCGGGTGGGCGGTGGGGTCGCTGTCGCCGGCCAGCAGCAGCTCCTCATGCAACTTCTCGCCGGGCCTCAGACCGGTGAAGTGGATCGCGATGTCGCCCTCGGGGTGAGCAGCGTCCCGCACGCTGGCGCCGGAGAGCTGGATCATCTGGCGGGCCAGGTCGGCGATCCGCACCGGATTCCCCATGTCGAGCAGGAACACCTCGCCGCCGATGGCCATGGCGCTGGCCTGGAGCACCAGCTGCACGGCCTCGGGAATGGTCATGAAGAAGCGGGTGACCTCCGGGTGGGTGACGGTGAGGGGCCCCCCTTCGGCGATCTGGCGGCGGAAGAGAGGCACCACCGACCCCGAGGAGCCGAGCACATTGCCGAAGCGCACCATCGCGCAGATCGTGCGGTTCTGGCTGGCGGCGGCGTTCTGCACCAGGAGTTCGCACACCCGCTTGCTGGCCCCCATGGCGCTGGTGGGGCGCACGGCCTTGTCGGTGGAGATGAGGGTGAAGCGCTCCAGGCCGCAGGCGAGGGCGGCCGCCAGGGCACTGCGGGTGCCGTGGAGGTTGTTGGCCAGACCGGCGCAGATGTTGGCCTCCACCAGCGGCACGTGCTTGTAGGCGGCGGCATGGAAGAGCACCTCGACCCCCTCGGCCCGCAGCACCCCCTCCACGAAGGCCTGCTCGGCCACATCGCCGAGCACCTCCACCACCGGCACGTCCACGGCCCAGGAGGCGAGCTCCTGGCCGAGCGTGTAGAGGGCCAGCTCGCTGCGTTCGAGCAGCACCAGCCGGGCCGGGCGCAGCCGCAGGATCTGGCGGCACAGCTCCGAGCCGATCGAGCCGCCCGCGCCGCTCACCAGCACGCTGCGGCCGCTGATCGCCGCCGCGAGCAGGGCGGGGTCGGGCGGCACGCTCTCGCGACCGAGCAGGTCCTCGATCGGCACGGGCCGCAGGGTATCGATCCGGGCGCGACCGGAGGCGATCTCCTCCACCGAGGGCACCTGCAGCACCGGGACCCCGTAGCCCTGCAGGTCGGCGAGCAGGCGCCGGCGCTCGCGGGCCTCGAGGGAGGGGGTGGAGAGGATCAGCTGATCGACGCGGCCGCGGCGCAGCAGCCGGGGCAGCTGGGCGGGCGGCAGCACCGGCACGCCGTAGAGGGTGCGGTGCCAGAGGCCGGGGTCGTCGTCGAGGAAGGCAGCGATGCGGGTGTCGTGGCCGAGCCGCAGCGCCGCGGCCAGTTGGGCGGCGGCGGCTCCGGCCCCCACGATCACCACCCGCTGGCGGCGGGGCCGCGGGCCGCGGGGCACCTGCCCCAGCAACAGATCGCGCAGCGCAAAGCGCAGACCGCCGGTGAACACGGTGAGCAGGATCCAGAGCAGCAACCAGCTGCTGCGGGGCGGGGCAGGCTGCTGCAGCTGCAGGCCGGCGAAGGCCACCAGCAAGACGAGCAGGGCGTTGCGGATGGCGAGCTGGTAGAGGGCGGCGCTGCCCACGTAGCGGGTGAGGCCGCGGTACTGACCGCTGAGGGCATAGAGCGGCAGGCCGATCGCCAGCGCCGTGGGCAGCAGCCAGAGCGACTCCTGCAGCTCGGGGGGCCAGGGATCGGCCAGACGCAGCAGAAAGCTGAGCCACACCGCCAGGGGCAGCAGCACCACATCCGCCGCCAGCAGGGGCAGGCGACGAACCAGCAGCGGGATGCGGCCGAGCACCGGCCAGCGGACTCTCAGCGCCACCCTGGTGGCTGCGATGGGGCGCTCACCGTAGACGGGGCGGCAAAGGGCACCGCCACGCGCCGCTCCAGCACCAGCCCGAGCAGGAGCGCGGCGGCCGCCAGGGGGAACAGCCAGGACCAGCCCCCCGCCAGCCAGGCCAGGGCCAGCGCGCCGGTGGCAGCAATGTAGAGCCCAGCCACGCAGCCGTGGCTCCAGCCGGCCTGCTGGAGACGCTGGTAGAGATGGAGCCGATGGGCCTGCCACACCCTCTGGCCCGCGAGCAGACGGCGCAGCAGGCAGAGGCCGGCGTCGGCCAGCAGGGGGGTGGCCACCAGCAGCAGGGCCAACGCGGACGGCCAACCCGGTGCCTGCAGCAGGGCGCCGGCGAACACGGCCCCGAGGAAGGTGCTGCCGGCATCGCCCATGAACAGGCGCGCCGGGCTCCAGTTCCAGGGCAGGAAGCCGATCAGGGCCCCCACCAGGGGCCAGAGCGCCGGCTGGGCGGCGTCGGCTGGGGCGCTGGCGGCGGTGGCCAGCAGCACCGCCAGGCAGCCGGCCACCAGGCCGTCGAGGCCGTCCATGAAGTTGGTGAGGTTGATCAGGGCGGTGGCCGCCAGCACGAGGGCAACCACGACCCACGCCGCCACGCCGGCCCACGGACTCACCGCCACCAGGGCCAGGGCCGTGGCCAGCTGGGCCGCCAGGCGGAGCGCTGGCGCCATGGAGTGGCGGTCGTCCAGGAATCCCACCAGGGCCAGGGGCAGGGCCAGTAGCGGTAGAGAGCTGCCCAGCAGCAGGGCGCCGCCGCTGCCCACCAGGGCGAACACCACCCCGCCGCCGCGGGGGGTGACGCGCCGGTGGGAACTGCGGGCGTTGGGGTGGTCGGGGAAGGCCCGGCGCAGCAGGGGCAGCAGCAGGGCGAGCAGGGCCCAGCAGAGCAGGGCGGAGGCCAGGGTGGTGGCCAGGAGGAGCGCGGGCATGGGCGGTGGGCTCAGCTGGGCTCAGGGGAGAAGGCAGCCTCCAGGGCGCTGCGCTGGTCAACGGGCTGCTGCCAGCCAAGGTCGCGCCGCACCAGGGAGCTGTCCACCACCAGGTTGCCGCTGAGCTGCAGCAGCTTCGGCCCGAGCACAGGGAGGCGACCGGCGGCGGCCAGCAGCGGCGTCGGCAGTGGGAACAGGCGGCAGGGGCGATGGCGCGCCCGGGCGATCAGGCGGATCAGCTCGGGGGTGGCAATGGTTTCGGCATCCGCCGCCACGTAGGTGCGATCGGCCGCAGCGGGATGGAGCAGGGCGTTGTGGATCAGGTCGATGAGATTGGGAAGAGCGATCAGGCTGCGCCGATTGGCCACGGCGCCCAGGGGCAGGGGCAGCCCCGCGTCCACGCAACGTCGCAGCAGGGCCAGGTTGCCGGGGGCACCGGGGCCATAGACAAGCGCCGGCCGCAAGATTGTGAGGCGGGTGGCGGTGCCGGCGAGGGTGCGGCGGATCAGCTGCTCGGCCTCCAGCTTGGAGGCGGCATAGGGGTTACCCGGCCGCAGGGGGCTGGCTTCGCTGATCGCCTCGCCGGGGGCTGTGGCGGCGCCGTGCACGCCGATGGAGCTGAGGAACAGCATCCGCTCCAGCCCCAGCCGGGCGGCCAGGGCGGCGGTGCGGCCGGCCAGGTGCACGTTCACCTGGTGCAGCTCGCGGGGGCCTGCGGCGCTGCGCGGCGGCCTGCGGTGGGCGATGGCGGCAGCATGAACAAGATGGGTAGGGGCAAAGCTCTTAAGGGCGGCGGGATCAAGCGCTCGGGTCGAGAAACCCATCACTGCGTGATCGCGGGAGAGGTCGCCCACCAGGGCCGTGCCGATGAAGCCGGTGGCTCCGGAGACAGCAATCCGCATCGTCACCCTCTACGAGGGAGCTGGGATCAGCTCCTGAGCCAGCTTGAGGTAGCGCTGCAGGCCGACCTGGGATGAGAACTGATCGGCGTACAACAACCGCGCCGCCTCCCGGCAGGAACTCAGCTGATGGGGGTTGTCAATCAATTGTTCGAGCAGGGAGCTGACCCCAAGGACATCTCCTGGAGCAAATCGGATGCCCGCCCCATGGGCGACCAACAACCGGCTCAGCTCCGTTTCGGGGCCGATGTAAAGCACTGGGATCCCCCTGGCGAGAAAACCAGCGAGCTTGCTGGGAACCACCAGACCATCGAAGCCTTCCCGGAGCGTCACGACGCCCAGATCCGCCAGCCCGAACGCGTGCGGGAGCAGGTGTGCAGGCACCAGGTCCTGAAAGGCAACACAACCTTCCAGCTGCCGCTCCAGCACAAAGGAGCGAGCCGAGACC
This sequence comes from Aphanothece microscopica RSMan92, assembly GCF_046613545.2. NCBI lineage: Bacteria > Bacillati > Cyanobacteriota > Cyanophyceae > Chroococcales > Aphanothecaceae > Aphanothece > Aphanothece microscopica. Next base: position 25,700 of record NZ_JBKKKY020000004.1, read on the forward strand.
AGGCGCGATCCACGCGCGGCAAACACACATTTGAACCGGCACGGGTCCCGATGAACACGCTCAACCGAAGCCAGGAGTGTTTCCCACTCATGAGCCTCTCCCAGGTTGCCCGAATAGAGCAGCACCAGCTCACGGCCAATCCCCCAGGGAGTCGCCAAGTGGTTGGCTGGCCTGCGATGGATCGCCAGATCACCCGTGGCCCAGTTGTTGATGCGCACGATGCGGCTGCTGTGAACACCTTTGCCGCGCAACACCTCGCTCGCGCTGGAATCGAGAGACACCACCCGCGCTGCGGAGCGGTAAGCCCACCCATACACACCAGTCAGCACACCGAAGAGCGGCACGGAGCGCAGGCGTGGGTATCGGGAAAACAACACCTCTGGATAGAGGTCCATGGCCACGATCAACAGCGGCACCCGCAGGATGGTGGCCACGCAAGCCATCAGCACCACCATGGGCGGCGGGTTGGTGAGTACCACCATCAACCGGGGCCGGAACCGCACCAGAGCCATCAGCGCCGCAAGCAGCGAGAAGGCCAGCTGACCCATCGCCTCACCCACATGGCCTTGGGCATCCAGGGGTTCAGGAAGCCAGAAGATGCGAACCCCAAGAGACTCAGGATTGAACGTGTCATTTGAATCCGGTGGCACATAGGGCCTGGAGCTGCAGATCACCTGCACCTGCCAATGCTTCTGCAACATTGCCACGATGTCCTGTGGGATCTGGGCACCACTCCACCCCTCAGGATAGAAATATCGCTCAACAAACAGGATGCCAGGAAACTCCAAAGCACGTCTAGCGAAGTACACTGGGCCTATTCAATTCAATACCTCACACGAGGGACTTGTACAAATCAAGAGTCTTCGCCGCAGCTGCACGCCAAGTAAAACGGCTGGCCATGCGCTGAGCTCTGGGAACTTTGCCGAACAGCTTACTCGGTTTGCGGACTAGGTTTACAAGAATATCTGCTAGTGCCGATGGGTCTCCCGCCCTATATACCTCGGCCTGGCCTTGGGCGAGCTCAAGATGCGCGGGGTTATCAGAACAAACCACTGGACATCCCATTAGCATTGCCTCCAAGACAGGAAACCCAAATCCTTCGTACCTGGAAGGGCATATTGTGGCCAAAGCAATTTTATATAGCCAAGCAAGCTCGGCGTCTGCGAGCTGAAGCGCAACCGCATAATCCGAGATATTGGAATCCCGTATTAAATTCAGCTCCGTATTGCTCCAAGGCATCCCAACAGCAACAAGGAGGAAATCACTGCAAGATCCTCGGACCATTGCAAGCGCCTTGATGAGATCATCGAATCCCTTATAATGACTTCGGCTACCCACATGGATCAGAACCGACCTTGAAAGACAGGCAGATACAAATACATTGTCTTTCGGCGGAACTGGAATAGTTCGCAGCATGTGATCACATCCGTGGCTGACAACACAGATTTTCTCTTGCGGGATATTAGGGTAAACCATTAAGATATCTTCCTTGGTGACCCTGGAAACTGCAATGAGTTTATCTGCTGCGTAGATAGCACGCTTTTTAAGCAACACATACTTGGGAATCCGACTCTGATATTGTGCATCGAATGAGCGGCATTAATTCATGGATCATATCGTGAATAGTAACAACTACTGGCATGCTCATGTATTTCAGAGCCAGATTTCGGTAATAAGTAGGATGGTAGACTACAGGCTTCTTTAGAATTACGTTGGCAAGAATAGGATCCATGAAGGATTTGACAACACATGCGTTCAAGCAGATATCATCAGCATTGGACAAAAATGCTGGGACGCTGATATTGCGATACTGTTCGAGGCCCGGATAGACAAAGGTAATATCTGATACCTCAAGCCCAAGCAACGCTTTAGTTAGATTTGTGAAATATCGGGATATTCCACCACCATATCGCTGAAGCGCGCTAATGTCAGAATCGAAGTAGACGGCAAAGGAATCTTGCATACTTACTTGGGCGATCAAATCCAGTTCCACATATCAAAGATCTGCATCCTCAAAAGCACTTTCTATATCTTGTCCCGGCACTTTAATTCGATTGTGAGAGAATGAGGACGGATTCGCCACCTAAAAGGACGGAGGCATAGTGTTCGCCAATAAAGTAGCGACTTATACTTCGAACAAGAGAACCGCATCGCTGTCTAATATTTTTTGATGGGGCTTGGCGGGATCGGCCCGTGTATGTAATTGACAAGATGTAGCAGCCAGCCTCGTCGAATAGAATTTTGACAGACTCTAAGGAGAAAAAGTGAATATGACCCACAAGCTCATACGATTGACGCAACGCCTTCGGGAAGATCAATGAAGAAACAGAGTGCTCAATAGGGATTAAGCACGCAAGATATTTAGCATTCTTAGAAACAAGAGAAACAAATCCAATGGGATCCCATAGATGCTCTAGGACATCAGATAGAATAATGAGGTCGGCACTTTGACGAATATCAAATTCTGAATTAATCAATCGCAGATTGGGCAGCCCAGGAAGAATTTGCCAAGCATCGTCTAGGCCACTAGAAGGATCGTAGCCAATAAAGTCTATTGATGGATACGCCTCTGCCATGCATGCCAATAGCTGCCCACTTCCACATCCTATATCGACTACTCTGACAACACCCGCCTTGCCAATAAGACTATTGAGAATTGGGACAAAGCAAGACAGCTTCCAGGGCGTATGGTCTCTATCCCAGTCAGGATTATTGGCTTGATATTCACCACTAAGATAGCGAGAATGCACTCCTACCACTTGAAGATGCTATACGCTATGATTTTCAACATAAGTATAAGTCCAATCAAGTAAGATGATACTTTTGGCTTAACACTCTGTGATGCAACTGCCTTGAACGCCTCTACTGCCACTAGCCATGGTCTTCGGGCTGACACTCCAGAGCCGCCAACCCATAGAACCACGGTATCAACGTGAGCATAGGAAAGCATCCCCCTCACTCTTATGAGATGCTCAAAGTCTCCTGCTATCTTATACCTAGGATTAAACGGGTTGGAAATGAGAAGACTTGTCTTGTACCATGAACCTTGATGCATTATTTTCCATCCAGATTGATAAGCCGCCAAGGACCTATAATAGCCCGCCAAGCTATTTCCATATGGCCTAACTCCACCATAGAGCCCTTGGAAAGTGATAAAATTACAGCTTCCGTACTCATTCTCGATGGCTTCTAAATCTATTTTCTGCAGAAATCTATCATCCGAACCTATGAATGTTATCCACTCTGAATGCGCCTTCTTGGCCATGCGATTCCATGCATCATATATTCCTTCATCGCTTTCACTGCATATTACATGCGCGAGGCCCAAGCTTGTCAACTCCTTTTGGGCGATTGGAAGAGTTTCGTCCTGAGAAAGGTTGTCCTGAATTAGAATAACTACACTATCTTTTGCGGAATATGGAATTGACCTCAAACAGCCTTGGATTGTCTTTTCTGCATTATGGGTAGCAATGCAGATAGCCAGGCATACGCTACTCATTGAGATGCTTAAACGAGCTGGCCATGGTGTTAATGTCGGCCTTTGTCATCCCCCTCAGCCGCTCAAGCAGCGTGAACGGCTCGAACGTGACGCTGATGCCGAACTCCTCAGCGAATTCGAGCACCCGGCACCAGGCGCGGTTTTCACGCAGGATGCCACGCAGCACCACCGGCGCATTGCCGCTCTGCAGGGTCATCTCGAACAGGGGCCAGCCCACTGTGGGCTGCACTTGATCCTCGCAGAAGCTGGGCACCACATCGAGGCTGCCGATGAGGATGCGGCGGCGGCTGGCCTCCCAGGCGTAGGGGATCTCGTAGAGATCGAGCAGATCGGCGGCCAGGGCCCAGGAGGTGCCGTTGGCGTCGAGGTCCACCCCCAGCTCCCGGCCGCGGGCGCTGATGGCGGTGGCGCGGCGGAACTCCAGGCGGGCGGGTGAACCGCCGGGCACCGGCTTGGTGGTGGCGCCGGGCCCGGCATCGGGATTGGCCAGAAACCGCCGGATGCGCCCCCGCAGCTCCTCACCGCCGGCGGGCGGGCCGTTCTTGCTCAGTTGCAGAAAGTCCCAGCGCTCGCCGGTGCCGCCCCAGAGCACGGGGCCGTAGTTGTCGTGAAACCAGCGGCCGTCGCGGTTGGAGGCGGCCTCGGCGTGGGTCATCACGCGCTCGATGGTGATTCGGCCTCACGCCAGCCGCAGCTGCGGGCGATCTCGGCGGCCTCTCGGCACATCGCATCGAGCTGGACCTCGGTGGGCGGCAGGGTCCAGGGATCGGGGCGGCCGCCCATGCAGGCGCAGGAGAGGGCCACGGCATTGCCGTTGCGCCGCCAGGTGTGGGCCGGCAGGTCGATGCTGTAGGCGTGCAGGCGGTGCAGGGTGCCGTCGCCGCCGATGATCGTGTGATACAGGACGGAGCGCACCCAGCTGTAGGGGGTGGCGGCCCAGTGCAGGTAGATGGTGGCCGGCATCGACGGAGCGCAGGTGGCTGCGGGCTGGCGGCAACGGCGCGCCACCCAAACTCTGGCTAAGCTAGCCAGGAAATGCCCACCCGGCCATGCAGGTGAACATGCTGGAGGCCAAAAGCCAGCTCTCGAAGCTCGTGAAGGCGGCTCTGGCCGGCGAGGAGGTGATCATCGCCAGCCACGGCAAGGCACAGGTGCGGTTGGTGCCGTGCAGCCTCGCTGCAGGCCTGGAAGGGCATGGCGCTCTGGCCGGCATCGCCGCTGAGCTGGCGGATGCGGCCTTCGCTGAGGATGTGGAGCGGCAGGTGAGCCAACTGATGGGCGGCTGATGCGGCTGCTGCTCGACACCCAGATCATGCTCTGGTGGTTGCTGGGTGATCCGCGGCTGCGGCCAGCCATCCGGGACCGGCTGGCCTCCAGCGCCTGTGTGGTGTCGGTCGCCAGCATCTGGGAAGTGGCGATCAAGCACCGGCTCGGCAAGCTGCCGGTGGCACCCACCCTGTTTCGCGACCAGTGCCTCGCCGCCGGGGCGACGATCCTGCCCGTGCTGGAGGCACACGTGATCGAGACCGCCCAGCTGCCGGCGCTGCACGACGATCCCTTCGATCGCCTGCTGATCGCCCAGGCGCGCGTGGAGGGCTTGATGGCCGTTTCCGCCGACGCCCGCTGGCCCGGCTACCCCGTGTCGCTGCAGCGGGTGTGATCGCCACCCTCCGGGGCCGTATTGACGATCCGGCCGACCCAGTTCTGGAGTGGGCCGAGGTGCGTGATGCGCTGCTCGCTGCGGTATCGCGTTGTCTACGAATGGCAGCAACAGGAGCTGGTCGCTCTGGTGGTGCGAGTCGGCCACCGCCACGACGTCTACCGCTGAACGGCGATCGCCCCCACTCCCAACGCGCCCTACCCTGAAACCCCAAGCGCGCCTGTGCCACCGCTGGTGACAAACCACCACTAAGCCATGGCCTTGGGGCAACCTCAAGCCAAACCCGAGCGCCTGCGCACGTCCCTGATCAGCCAGGTGGGCAGCCAGGTGTTCAGGCTGGCTGTGTCGATCGGCATTGGCGGCTGGACGGCGCGCTACCTGGGGCCGGAACAGCTCGGCACCCTCAGCTATGTGGCCGCACTGGTGGGCGTGCTCAGCCCGCTGGGGAGCCTGGGCGTGAAGGGCAGCCTGGCGATCCTGCTGTGTGAGGAACCGCCACGACCCGGTCTGGTGGCCACAGCCTTCTGGATCGAACTGGTGGGCACTGCTGTCATTGCCCTGGTGCTGGTGCCATTTGCCTGGGCGGCGCGAGATCCGGTGCTGGCCGGGCTGATGGGCCTGGCGGTGCTGGGGAATCTGTTCAGCTCCGCAGAGGTGTTTGAGGTGGAGCTGCTGAACCGGCAGCAAGGCACCCGCGTCGCAAAAGCAAGGCTGGCAGAGACCGTAGCCGGAGCAGGAGCTTCCATTGTTGCGTTGCTGAGCCGAGCTCCGCTGGTTGCATTTGGAGGTGTGCAGACCGTGGCGATGGTGGCACAAGCTGTTGTTCTTACTGGATTCGCTAACGGCTACAGACTCTCTACTACCTTGCGCGAGGTGTCATGGCCTACAGCACACGTTTTACTGAAACGAGGCTGGCCATTGCTCCTGGCCGGGCTGTCGGTAATGCTTTACGTCAAGAGCGACCAAGTCATGCTGGAATGGCTGCGTGGTCCTGAAGACGTAGGGCAGTACTCAGTAGCCGTAAAGGCAGCCGAGAGTCTTTACTTCCTGCCAGTCATCCTCACCGCAACTTTTCTACCAAGGATTGGTCGTGGCAGTGGGGATTTTCACACGAGTTCAGCACTTAGAAGACTGTACAGAAGTGCATGGACCTTGGGTGTGGGCATGGCGCTTACCACAAGTGAAGTCTTGTCTCCCCTTATTCCGGTTGTCTTTGGTTCAGAGTTTCATGCAGCCCAGGATGCGATGATTTGGTTGGGGCTCGCTTCATTCGCCGTATCAACAGGCACTGCAAGCTCATCCTGGCTTCAGAGAGCAGGGCTGGAAAAGGTTTCAGCAGCTAGAACTGCAGCTGGATGCGTAGCAAATATACTCTTGAATTTGACACTGATCCCCAGATACGGCTTCCATGGAGCAGCCATTGCCACTTGTATCTCTTATGGGTTGGCAACCTTTGCAGTGATGGCAGTATGGTCTGAAGAAACAAGGGCAAACGTCTTGAAGCTTGCCTTTCCCTTCCAGCTTGGAGGCCAAGACGACAGGTGATCACGGCATTCCTTGACCTCTATGCCTCTATTTTTGGCAGACCATGGTTGGCGAAATTCAACAAAGCACTTGTCTTAGCCGGCCTGAGAGGGCTGGGAATTCTAAACTATCGGAATTTCGAGATATCAGGAGAAAAGGGGTTTGCCCAATCAGTTCTGAATACTTACAAAAGAAGAAGGCTGGCAGGTCTATCCACAGCAGACGCAGTCGTCTTCGACATCGGGGCCAACATAGGCAACTGGGCACTGATGGTCGAGAGCCTCAAGAGCAAAGTAGCCTATCGGCTCTTTGCCTTTGAACCCTCTCCGGAAACCTTCACGACACTTGCGGCACGAGTACAGGAGATTCCAGCAATAAGACCGTTCAACATTGGATTATCCAGTCGGCGAGGGACTGCAAGGTTGCATGATTATGCAGAGTCAGCGCATGGGTCAACCCACGCCTCTCTTGAAGACGGCGTCATTACTGAAGTACACAGGCAGGAGGAAAGGACGTTTGATGTGAAGGTGACAACTGGAGATGAATTCTGCAGGGAACAGAGAGTCACCTTTATTGATCTGTTGAAAGTGGACGTCGAGGGTCACGAGCTAAAGGTCCTCCAAGGATTTCAAGCAATGATTGCCTCCGGCAGAATAGGAGCTATTCAGTTCGAGTTTAACGAGACTATGATTCCAAGTCGCACATTTTTGAATGATTTCAGCTCCATTCTCAACAACTACAACTTGTTTAGAATACTGCCCAAAGGAGGCCTCCTGGCAATTCGCGATGACGAGCTTCCAATTTTTCGCTACCAGAACATTGCCGCCATTCTAAAAAGTGATGAAAGCCATAGCAAGGTCTAAGCCTGACGCATGAATGCAAAGCGGCCAAGGCACAACAGCTTTCCCGGGTTAATCATCACAGTGAAGAAAATTGCGAAAACACTCTATCTGAGTATAAAATCAGTTCAGACAAGAATAAAGGTAGTTTTCATCCTCAGAAACGAAGCCCCACTTCGGCTAGAAATTGGTGCAGGCAGTAAGCGAGGAGCAGGAGACTGGATAACACTGGACCGTACTTTAGGCTGTGATTTGACATGGGATTTACGAGCAAGCGTGCCATTCCCAAACAACTCACTGGACAGCATCTACAGCTCACATGTCTTAGAACACATTCCCTTCGAGGATTTGTGCAGGCTTCTGAGAAAATGCCATGCTGCCCTGAAGCCTGGCGGCGATTTCTCCGTATGCGTTCCGAATGCTCGCCGCTACATGCAAGCCTACCTTGCCGGGAAAAACCTATTGGAAGATGAGAAAGTGTACACCCCAGGTCTCAGCAAAACGGGCAGCCTCATCGATCAAGTGAATTACATTGCATACATGGGAAGGGGCGAACATGCCTACATGTTCGACGAAGAGAATCTCATTAATATCATGAGAAACGCCGGCTTTAGAAGATGCAGGCTCCGCGATTTTCAGCCTGGGTTGGACATGCAATCGAGGCGAGTAGGATCCATCTATGCTATTGGATACAAGGAGGGGTCTCAAACCTAAGGCACACCTCGGTGCATCGGCGTCTCTCGAGTTGATCAGTCTGTGGCAATCCTGACCCCCCAATGCCACGCGGAGTCTGTCTACCCATACGGCTCACGGTCCCCCTCGCGCATGGCCCCAGCCACTCCCCCCTGCTCCTGATCGCCTGGCGGCGCCATCCGATCCGTTGCGACCGCCCGGTTGTTCGTCGCCTGCGACGGTCCCAATCCCGAACGCCCAGGCGAAGCGGAGCAGGTGGAAGAGAGCATTATCCTCGACGACGACTACGTCCCCCATCCCGGCGACTTCCCCTGCTGAACAAAACTGCTGGAGCACTGTCGCGTCGACCCGCGGGTTGGGCGGACCGCTCCTGAAGCGGGAAAGCGGCATCCACCTGGTTTCCGTCTTACGTTGGGGCCATGGAGCTCACAACGGACTACCCAAAGTACCAGGACGTCATCCCCAAGCGGATGCGCGAGCAGTTCGGCCTGGCTCCAGGCCAGCTGCTGCAGGTGCTGGCGCTGCCGGGGCAAATCGAGCTGGTGCCAAACCAGCCCCCCTGCTGCGTTACGGGGGTTTCTTGGTGGCGACAACACCTTCCAGCGCGAACCCGACCGCCTGTGAATCCGCAAAGAGCCGTGGTGGACTCGTCAGGTTGGATCGATGTGGTCACCAACGGCCCACTGGCTGATCGATTTCTTGCGGTGCTTGAGGCCGCAGCAAGCCTGATGGTGCCTGCCATCAGCATCGTGGCCACCGCTCGTGCTCATCAGGCCGGGCTGTCCACGATGGATGCCGATTTCAAGGATCTGCACGAAGTGGACCTGATGACGCGCAGTTGACAGATGGCTTTTACTGCCACCCCCGCCGACACCCCCCTGCTCCTGATCGCCTGGCGCCGCCCCCACACCCTGCAGCAGGTGATCGACGCCATCCGGCCTGTCGCCCCGAGCCGTCTGTTCGTCGCCTGCGACGGCCCCAACCCCGATCGGCCCGGCGAAGTGGAGAAGGTGGCTGCAACCAGGGCCGTGATCGAGAACGAGATCGACTGGCCCTGCCAGATCGAAAGCCTCTATTCCGACACCAACCAGGGCTGCCGACTCGGCGTCAGCCGCGCCATCAGCTGGTTCTTTGAGCAGGTGGAGGAGGGCATCATCCTGGAGGACGACTGCGTTCCCCATCCCGACTTCTTCCCGTACTGCACGGAGCTGTTGGCCCGCTACCGCCACGACACGCGGGTGTGGTGCATCAGCGGGAACAACTTTCAGAACGGCCACTGGCGTGGCGATGGCAGCTACTACTTCAGCCGCTACAACCACTGCTGGGGCTGGGCCACCTGGCGCCGCTGCTGGCACCACTACGACGCCGATCTGCGCCAATGGCCAGCTCTGAAGGCATCCGGCCTGCTCGGATCCATCTTTGAAAATCCCCGGGAGGCCCGCTACTGGGCACGCATCTGGGACCGGCTGCTCCAGGAAGGCAAGCCGGACTCATGGGCATACCGATGGACCTTCACCTGCCTTGTGAATGGAGGGTTGACTGCCTTGCCCAACCAAAACCTGGCGAGCAATGTGGGATTCGATCAAGAAGCCTCGCACACAAAGAACTCAACTCTACAGATACCAATTAGCGAAGGCATTCAGCGCCTTATACATCCAAGCCTGATCCTGCGGGATGCAATGGCTGACGCCTATACATTCTCGACCATATTTGAGTCAACCCTCAAGGCAAAGCTTCTCGCGAAAATCAACCGCCTCGTCTTGATACTGGGTCAGTTCCATTTCAACCGCAGAGAAGCGAATCTAACGCCCCCTTTTGCCAATAGCGCCAGGAGGACAAGACTTTACAGCCCCTATTGGATTCCAAGAAAAAACATTGAAGAGGCCATTGCGCCTCTTCAATCTCTAATTCATGGAAACGTGCTTGATTTCGGCTGTGGCTCAATGCCCTACAGGGAGAGCTTTCGCCATGCCTCTACATACACAGGACTTGAGTACGACAGATCTCTTCCCAATGGGAAGACAACCAGGAGAGGAGCCATCTACTTCTACGACGGAAACAGAATCCCCTTTGAGAATCAATCATTTGATTCGATCGTGTCTTTCCAGGTTTTTGAGCACGTAAGAAACCTAAAAGAGACGATTCTCGAGCTGAAACGGGTGGCAAAGCCAGGCTCAGTCTTCTTGTTTACAGCCCCATTGCTGTGGCCAGAGCATGAAACGCCTCATGACTATCGCAGATTCACCAGATGGGGCTATGAGCTTCTCTGTGGTGAGTGCGGCCTAAATGTTACGCACATTCAACCGCTGGGGAATATTTATGATGTTCTTGTTGTTTTCTTCTTAGACTACGTAAGCACCCATCAGTCATCGTTGATTCGCTCCCTCGCCCCCCTACTGGCCCTGCCATTCAACCTGCTTACCGTTCTGCTGGCACGCATGGACAAATGGGCGACAAGGCGCAATCGCTTTGGCTACTTGGATGCGCTGGTGGTATGTTCGATACCCGAATGACAATCTAATCGAAACAAGCAGCTTGACAGCATTGAGGAGCATGCTTTTCAAATTAACAGCCAGAGCGTGATTGAGTTAAACAACTATTCCTTGACGCCCAAGGAGCGCTCAGCCTTGGAGCAGATGCTACTTACGTGTGGCAGCAGCCCGAGGCTTGACCAGATATGGAGAATCATGGACACGGCATGGAAGATATGTGGCTGTGATCAGCAGCATTATGCGCCTGCACTATATAGAGATTTTTACAGCCACCCTGTCTGGCTTCTGAATGGCATTTACGTCGAACAGGATCCAGTATCCATGGGCCATCGGCGATCGATCGCCAACGGAGTGGCCTCACTTGGTCCAAGGCAGATTCTTGATTTCGGCGGTGGTTTTGGCACCCTGGCCAGGCTGATAGCGGATCGCCTTCCTTGCTCGCACGTCTCCATCTGCGATCCGTTCCCTCCAGCGCATGGCTTGGAAGCCTGCAAAGCGTATCCAAACATTACTTTCGTCCATACGCTCACGTCTCACCGATTCGACGCCTTGGTCTGCACCGATGTACTCGAGCATGTGCACGACCCTATCAGCTTACTTGAAGAGATGATTGTAGCGGTGAAGCCAGGTGGGCATCTCTTCATTGCCAACTGCTTTCAACCTGTGATCCTCTGCCATCTACCCTGCACGTTTCACCTACGCTATTTCTTCAGCTGGTGCGCCGAACCACTGGGCCTGCAACAGATCGGGCGATGCCAAGGCAGCCACGCCTGGATCTATCAACGACGCTCTGACGGAGCTATCAACCGACGAAAAGCACGGTTCCGAGAGACCGTGGCAAAAGCCCTGCATCCGCTCCTCAACGGCCTTGCGATACCGGCTCGTCCACTTCTTCGAGGGATCAGAGCCCTGCTCAGGATCGGTGCAGTGAGTTGAACATCTGCCACGTCTCCTTCTCTGATCAAAAGGGTGGCGCTGCCCGCGCTGCCTTTCGAATCCACGCCTCGCTTCAGGGAGGGAGCGCTATTCACGTGACCAGCTCGATGCGGGTCAGCCGTAAGCAGGGTGATGAGCCCTCCATTCACGGACCCAACGGGAAGAAGGCAGCACTCCCCCTGGCCCGCAGCGCACTCGGTGACCTTCTCCCAGCCCTGCAGCGCACCTCCAACCCGGTGCTCCATTCCCTTTCCTGGCTCCCCTGCTCGCTCGACCGGGAACTCAACGCCAGCGACGCCGATCTGCTGCACCTGCACTGGGTGCAGGGGGAGATGCTCTCGATCGAGGCCATCGGCCGGCTGCGCAAGCCCGTGGTGTGGACCCTCCACGACTGCTGGGCCTTCAGCGGCAGTGAGCATTACCCCAATGACCCCGATGATCTGCGCTACCAGCAGGGCTACCACCGCCACAACCGGCCGCCCGGCCATGGCGGCCTGGATCTCGACCGCTGGTGCTGGCAGCGCAAGCGCCGGCACTGGCGCCGCCCCATCCAGCTCGTGAGCCCCAGCCGCTGGCTGGCCGGTTGCGTGCAGCGCTCAGCGCTGCTGGCCCACTGGCCACTGCGGGTGATTCCCTACCCCCTGCCAACGAACGTCTACCAGCCCTGGCCCCAGGCGCTGGCGCGCAAGCTGTTCGGACTGCCGGAAGAAGGGCCATTGCTGCTGTTCGGAGCCATCGGCGGAAGCCGCGACCCGCGCAAGGGCTGGGATCTGCTCGAAGCCGCCCTCCGCCAGCTCGCCCCCACCTTGCCTGCCCTCCAGGCCGTGGTGTTCGGCCAGGCCGAGCCGCTCGATCCACCACGGCTCGGCCTGCCGGTTCACTACGTGGGCGCCCTGCACGACGACCAGACCCTGGCGCTGCTCTACTCCGCCGCCGATGTGATGGTGGTGCCCTCCCGCATGGACAACCTGCCCCAGACCGCCATCGAAGCCCAAAGCTGCGGCGTGCCCGTTGTGGCCTTCAACGCCACCGGCCTGCCCGACGTGGTGGAGCACCAGCGCTCCGGCTACCTCGCCACCCCTTACGACCCTGCCGACCTCGCCCATGGCATCGGCTGGGTGCTGGAGGACTCCGAGCGGCGGGCCGCACTGGGCCTCCAGGCCCGCCAGCGAGCCGAACGACTCTGGAATCCCGGCCGCATCGCCGGGCTCTACGCCGAGCTCTACGAAGAGGTGCTGAACAGTGCACCCAGCCGAACCCGATGACGGCAGCAGCCCAGCCCGAGGTGAGCATCATCGTGCTCACCCGCAACAACCCCCGGGAGCTGGAGGACACCCTCGCCTCGATCCGCAGCCAGCAGGTGTCAGCAAGCCTGCAGGTGGTGGTGGTAGATGGCAGTGATGTGCCCGTGCCCCCGGAAGCGGTGGCGCCCTTCGAGCTGGTGCGCGATCACCCGGCCCGCGGCATCTTCCCGGCCATGAACCTCGGCCTCGCCCACAGCCGCGGCCACTGGGTGCAGTTCCTCAATTCCGGCGACAACTGGCTCCATCCCCACGCCCTTCAGCGCCTTCTGGATCACGCCCAGGCGCACTGCAGGCGCACCGGCACCGCTCCAAGGGTGGTGTTGGGCCAGGCCCGCATCTGCCCCGTACCGCCCAGCCGCTGCCCGCCATGGCTGGTGCCGGATCCGGCGGTGCGCAGCCTGCGCCGCTGGCTGTGGTTCTACCTGCCCAACCACCAGAGCCTGTTGGTGGAGGGCGACTGGGCGCGTGCCCACCCCTACCGCCTCGACGCGCCCCAGGGCGCCTGTCGCGGCTGGATGGCCGCAGCCTTCGCCGACCTCAGCCGCGTGGCCTACCTGCCCGAGCCGGTGGTGGCCTACAACCTCGGCGGCGTGTCCAGCCAGCTGCCTACCTGGGCTGTGCTGCAGCTGCGGCTGCGCGAACCCACCCGGAACTTGCCGGCCAAGGCGGCTGAGATCATCAAGTTCGGCCTGCGACCCTTCGCCCGCTATTACCCCCGCCTGATGGCCCTGCGCTCCCGCCTGGTGGGCTGGCTGGTTTGAGTCCCCTACGCCACCAACCCCAACCGCCCACCGCTGTAACCGCCCTGCTCGCGCACATCCGAGCACCAGCCCTGGTGCTCCAGATACCAGCGCACCGTGACCTCCAGCCCCTGCTCGAAGGCATGGCGCGGCTGCCAGCCCAGCTCACTGCTGATGCGGGCTGGATCGATGGCGTAGCGGCGGTCGTGGCCGGGGCGGTCGGTGACGCGGTTGATCAGCGCGGCATGGGGCGCACCGCCCGGGCGCAGCTGATCAAGCAGGGCGCAGATCGCCTCCACAACCTGCTTGTTGGTGCGCTCGCCGTGCCCCCCCACGCAGTAGCTGCGGCCCAGCTGGCCCTGGTTGGCCGCCAGCAGCAGCGCGTCCACGTGGTCTTCGACGTACAGCCAGTCGCGCACGTTGGCGCCGTCGCCATAGAGGGGGATCGGCTCACCAGCGGCGGCCTTGAGGATCACCACCGGGATCAGCTTCTCGGGAAACTGCCAGGGGCCGTAGTTGTTGGAGCAGTTGGTGAGCACCACCGGCAGGCCGTAGGTGTGGTGCCAGGCGCTCACCAGGTGGTCGCTGGCCGCCTTGCTGGCTGAGTAGGGGGAGCGGGGGTCGTAAGGGGTGGTTTCCGAGAAGCGGCCCGTGTCGCCCAGCGAGCCGAACACCTCGTCGGTGCTGATGTGGTGGAAGCGGAAAGCATCCCGGCGCTCCTCGCTCAGCCCCTCGTGGTGGGTCCGCACCGCCTGCAGCAGGTGGAAGGTGCCGGTCACGTTGCTGGCGATGAAGGCGCCGGGGCCCTCGATCGAGCGGTCCACATGGCTCTCGGCCGCCAGGTGCATCACCAGATCCGGGTCGGCCTGGCGCACGGCGGCGGTGGTGGCCTCCGCATCGGTGAGGTCCACCCGCAGCAGCTGGTGACGCTCAGCCGCCTTGGGCAGTGCCTCGATGCTGGTGAGGTCGCTGGCGTAGCCGCACTTGTCGAGGTTGAACACCGTGGCCGTGCTCTCGGCCAGCAGCCGCCGCACCACCGCGCCGCCGATGAAGCCGGCCCCACCGGTGACGAGCACCCGCCTGCGGGAACCGAGCAGGGCAGGCAGATCGATCACGGCGGCAGGCTCCGTTCTGGTGAGGCACGGGGCTGCAAGCTACCAGTACCGCCGGCCGCCGCTCCGAACCGGCGGACTGCTGCAGAAGTTCGGGACGAAACCGCCAGGATTGGCTTGATCCAGACAGCAACTACTACGGAGACGATGTGCACCGATCTCTCCGACGAGTCCGATCACAAGAGTGATGGTGGTGGCGGCAGTACTGGCGCTGTCGCCGGGTTCCGTCCATTCGGCACAGGGAACAACACACCGGTGAGCAACGCGCTCATCGACCAGCTGCGGAATCAGGAAGGTGTTTGATGCACCACCTGCTCGTGGGCAGCGGACGGGATCAGCCCCCCAGCCGCCCCAGCACCTGCCGCAACGCCGCGCGCCAGTGGAGGGGCTCCAGGTCCAGCGCCGCGCGGCTGGCGGTGCAGTCGAGCAGGGAGTAGCTGGGGCGCCGGGCCGGGGTGGGGTAGTCAGTGGTGGTGATGGGTTTGACGCGAGCCTGACGCTGCAGCAGGCCCAGCTCCTGGCCCAGCTCGCCGATCGCCACGGCGAAGTCGTACCAGCTGGCGGCGCCGGCATCGCTCCAGTGCAGCACCGGCGGCAGGGGCTCCCCAGCGCCGGCTGCCGCCGCCTCGGCGCACGCGATCAGCCGCCAGCAGGCCGCCGCCAGGGTGGGGGTGCTGGTGGGACAACCCACCTGGTCAGCCACCACGCCGATCTCCTCTTTCTCGCCGTGCAGGCGCAGCATCGTGAGGCAGAAGTTGCGGCCCACCGGGCCGTACACCCAGCTGGTGCGCAGCACCTGGGCCCGCCCCTCCGCCGCCAGGGGGCTGGCCAGCACCGCTTCCTCGCCGGCCGCCTTGGTGGCGCCGTACACCCCCAGGGGGCTGCGGGGTTGGCCCGTGCCGTACGGGGTGCCCTGGTGGCCGTCGAACACGAAGTCGGTGCTCAGGTGCAGCAGGCGGCCGCCGGTGTCGGCCAGGGCCGCGGCCAGGGCCGCCGGGGCTGCGCCATTGACGGCCTGGGCCAGCTCGGGCTCGCTCTCGGCCCGGTCCACCGCGGTGTAGGCGCCGGCGTTGAGCACCCAATCGGGCCGCCGCTCCAGCACCAGCTGCCGGCAGGCCTGCGCATCGGCCAGATCCAGCTCGGCGCGGCCCGTGGCGATCAGCCTCACCCCCTCGGGGCACCGGGCCACCAGCTCCTGGCCCAGCTGCCCGCCGGCGCCGGTGAGCAGCACCGTGAGAGGAGGGCCGCCGCTCATGCGAACAGGTCCGCGTCCGCCAGGGCCGGTGCCACGCCGTCCTTGGCGCTGAGCAGGGGCTGGCCATCGGGCAGGCCCTCCCGGGGCCAGGCGATGCCGATCTGCGGGTCATCCCAGCGGATGCCCCGCTCGCACTCCCTGCTCCAGAAGTCGGTGGTCTTGTAGAGCACCTCCGCCTCGGGGCTCAGGGTGAGGAAGCCGTGGGCGAAGCCGGCCGGCACCCAGAGCTGCTGCTTGCTCTCGGCGCTCAGCACCACCCCGGCCCACTGGCCGAACGTGGGGGAGCTGCGGCGGATGTCCACCGCCACGTCGAAGATCTCGCCCACCAGGCAGCGCACCAGCTTGCCCTGGGGGTGGGGCGGCCGTTGGTAGTGCAGGCCCCGCAGCACCCCCTGCACCGAGCGGGAGTGGTTGTCCTGCACGAAGGCCGTGGGGCCGGCGGCGGCGTCGAAGGTGGCCTGGTTCCAGCTCTCGAAGAAGAAGCCACGGTCGTCGCCGAACACCCGTGGGGTCAGCAGCAGAACGCCCTCCAGCACAGCCCCCTGGGCCGTGCGCAGTTGCTCAGCCTGCATCGGTTCGCTCCAGCAACTGCAGCAGATACTCGCCGTAACCACTCTTGCGCAAGGGGGCGGCGAGGGCCTCCAGCTGGGCCGCGTCGATCCAGCCCATGCGCCAGGCCACCTCCTCGGGACAACCCACCTTCAGCCCCTGGCGGTGTTCCAGGGTGCGGATGTAGCTGGCCGCCTCGTGCAGCGAATCGCAGGTGCCCGTGTCGAGCCAGGCCATGCCGCGGCCCATCAGCTCCACCCGCAGCAGCCCCTCCTCCAGGTACTGGCGGTTGAGGTCGGTGATCTCCAGCTCGCCGCGGGGCGAGGGCACCACCCGCCGCGCCCGCTCGACCACGCTGTCGTCGTAGAAGTACAGGCCCGTGACGGCAAAGCGACTCTTCGGTCTGGCGGGTTTCTCCTCGATGCTCAGCACCCGCCCCCGGGGATCAAAGGCCACCACCCCATAGCGCTCCGGATCCCGCACGGGATAGGCGAACACCGTGGCGCCGTCCCCGCGGCCATTGCAGCCCTGCAGCTGCGGGCTGAGGTCATGGCCGTGGAAGAGGTTGTCACCCAGCACCAGCGCCGCCGGCGCCCCGGCCAGAAAGGCCTCCCCGATCAGGAACGCCTGGGCCAGGCCATCGGGGCTGGGCTGCACGGCGTAGTGGATCTCCATCCCCCAGCGGGCCCCATCCCCCAGCAGCCGCTCGAAGGCCGGCTGGTCGCCGGGGGTGGTGATGATCAGCACCTCGCGGATCCCCGCCAGCATCAGCGTGCTGAGCGGGTAGTAGACCATCGGCTTGTCGAACACCGGCAGGAGCTGCTTGCTCACCCCAACCGTGATCGGGTGGAGCCGGGTGCCACTGCCGCCCGCCAGGATGATGCCCTTGTGCTTCGGGTTCAAGGCTGCTGGGTGGCTGGGAGGATGTTCCCATGGTCGCGATCCAGCTGCTTCGCCACGCCCCCGGCGCCCCCGGCCTGCGCTGGCTGGGCCTGGGGCCGGGCCTGCGTCCCACCCGTGGCCTGCTGAAGCTGCGGCGCCTGTTTGACCATCACGCCTTCTGGGCACAGGACCGCAGCTACGCCAAGCTGCGCCGCCTGCTGGCCGGCAGCCCGGTGGTGGTGAGCCTCTGGCGAGGCAAGCGGCTGGTGGGCTTCGGGCGGGCCAGCAGCGATGGGGCCTGCCGTGCCGTGCTCTGGGATGTGGTCGTTGCCGGTGACCTGCAGGGCCGGGGACTGGGCCGCCAGGTGGTGGAGGGCTTGCTCAGCGACCCGCGGCTCCAGCAGGTGGAGCGGGTGTACCTGATGACCACGAACAGCGCCGGGTTCTACAGCCAGCTGGGGTTCGCGCCGGCGGGCAGCCAGCACCTCCTGGTGAAGCAGCGCCCTTAATCGGCCCCCCTAGCCGGCCAGCGCCGCCATCAGGCTGCCCATCTCCAGGGCCTGCAGGCCGTAGCTCCAGCCCAGGTTGCTCTTGATGCCGGCCCGCTCGAGGGCCTGCTGCATCGTGTCGGTGGTCAGGACCCCGAAGATGACCGGCACCCCGGTCTGGCGGCTGACCGCGGCCACCCCCTTGCTGACCTCGGAGACGACGACGTCGAAGTGGGGCGTGTCACCCCGGATCACCGCTCCCAGGGTGATCACCACCTGGTAGCGACCGCTGGCCGCCAGGGTCTGGGCCACCAGCGGGATTTCAAAGCTGCCGGGCACCCAGGCCACATCCAGCTGGGGACTGCTGGCGGAGGTGTCGATGCCGTGGCGGCCGAGGCAATCCAGGCAACCGCTGAGCAGCTTGGCAGTCACCAGGTCGTTGAACCGCGCCACCACCACGGCGATGCGCAGGCCATCGGCGCCGATGAAGCGCCCTTCGAAAATCGCCACAGGCTCCCGCCACCACGGTGGCGCCGCAAGGTGGGTTCAGCCTAGAAGTCGCCGGCGAAGCCCCCGGATTGAACCTCGGATCCGCCCGGAGGCTCGAGCCAGCCCACAGCGACGCTGTCCTCAGACGACGAAGAAGCTCATCCCCCAGTTGACCAGCACCAGGGCCACCCAGGCGATGCCCCCCAGCAGGATCAGCCGGTTGGAGCGGCCACTGTCCTCGCTGCTGGCGTAGAGCACGGGAACGGCCACGATCAGGGCGAACGACATCACCACCAGGGCCAGAACGGTGAGCGTGTTGAGGATCTGCATGGATCAGCGGCGTCGCCGGGCCGGTCAGTGCCGGGATTCTCACACGCGACACCGGCGCCGCCGGGAGCCCGGGGCTGGATCCTTCACAAGTTGTCGGGGAGGTCACGGACGATCGGCCTACGATCTCCCCCCGTCCCCTGCGAGCAGCCGTGGCCGCGGAAGCCGACCTCCAGCTTTCGCTCGCGCCTGAGCTGGCCCTGCAGGGCTCCCTGTTCGGCGAGCCGGCCTGCGAAGACCAGGTCCCGGAGCAGCCCGCGCGGGCAGCGGCCCCAGCCTCGGCGGCAGCGGACGATCCCGTGGCGGACGCGGCAGCCCGCCCCCGCCGGCGCCGGCAGGGGCCCGGCACCAGGCCAACCCCCGGGGCCGCCGGCGAGGCCGCCACCGATCCCCCAGGCGAGCCCGCTGGCGACAGCGGGACCGAAGCGGACACCGACCTGCCGCCCTGGCACCATCACAGCCTGGTGGAGCCCGCCCAGCTCACCCCGATGCTGCGCCACTACGTGGAGCTCAAGCGGGCCCGCCCCGAGCACGTGCTGCTCTACCGCCTGGGCGACTTCTTCGAGTGCTTCTTCGAAGACGCCATCACCCTCTCGCGCCTGCTCGAACTCACCCTGACCGGCAAGGAGGCGGGGAAGGCCTTCGGCCGGGTGCCGATGGCCGGCATTCCCCACCACGCCGCTGAGCGCTACTGCGCCGACCTGGTGCGCCGCGGCCTGAGCGTGGCCCTCTGCGACCAGCTGGAGACCACCCCCGCCAAGGGGGAGCTGCTCCGGCGGGACATCACCCGGATCCTGACCCCCGGCACGGTGCTGGAGGAGGGGATGCTCGCCGCCCGCCGCAACAACTGGCTCTGCGCGGTGGTGGTGGAGCCGGAGGGGAGCGGCGCCCGCTGGGGCCTGGCGGTGGCCGATGTCAGCACCGGCGAGTTCCGCCTCACCGAACGGGCGGGCAGCGACACCCTCCACCAGGAACTGCTGCAGGTGGAGGCCGCCGAGGTGCTCTGGCCCGGCGAACGGGGGCAGGCAGCCGCCGCCCCCAGCTGGTGCCCCGAGGGCCTGCCCCTCACCCCCCTGCCCCGGACCCCCTTCGAGGCCCCGGAAGCCTCCGTCACCCTGCGGCGGCGGTTCGGCCTGGCCAGCCTCGATGGGCTCGGCCTGGGCGAGCGGCCCCTGGCCCTGCGGGCCGCCGGGGGGCTCGTGGCCTACCTCGACGGCACCCAGGGCAACACGGCGGGGGGCGGCGTTGCGGCGGGCAGCGTTGCGGCGGGCGGCGTCGTGCCCCTCGATGTCCCCACCTGCTGGCATGCCGGGGACAGCCTGGTGCTGGATGCGGCCACCCGGCGCAACCTCGAGCTCACCCGCACCCAGCTGGGCGGCAGCTTCCATGGCTCGCTGCTGTGGGCCCTGGACCGGACCCACACGGCCATGGGAGGCCGGTGCCTGCGCCGCTGGCTGGAGGCCCCCCTGGTGGATCTGGCCGGCATCGAGGCCCGCCAGGAGGCCGTCGCGGCGCTGGTGCACGATCGCCGCCTGCGGCTGGCCCTGCGCCGGCTGCTGCGGCCGATGGGCGATCTGGAACGGCTGGCCGGCCGGGCCGGGGCCGGCAGTGCCTCGGCCCGCGACCTGGTGGCGCTGGCCGACGGGCTCGAACGCCTGCCCCAGCTGGCCGACCTGCTGCAGCCCTGCGGCGCGGCGGCGCTGCAGGGCCTGGCGAGGCCGTGGCCCGAACTGGAGGCCCTGGCGGCCGAGCTGCGCCACCTGCTGCTCGAATCCCCCCCCCTCTCGCTGACGGAGGGGGGCCTGATCCACGACGGCGTCGATCCCCTGCTGGACGGCCTGCGCAACCAGCTCGACGACCAGGACGCCTGGCTGGCGCGCCAGGAGGCCGCGGAGCGGGCCGCCAGCGGCATCGCCAGCCTGAGGCTCCAGTACCACCGCACCTTCGGCTATTTCCTGGCGGTGAGCAGAGCCCGGGCCGCCGCGGTGCCGGACCACTGGATCCGCCGCCAGACCCTGGCCAACGAGGAGCGGTTCGTCACCCCGGAACTGAAGGGGCGCGAGGGCCAGATCCAGCAGCTGCGGGCCCGCACCGCCCAGCGGGAGTACGAGTTCTTCTGCGCGCTGCGCCGTCGGGTCGGGGAGCAGGCCCCGGCGATCCGGCAGGCGGCACGGCTGGTGGCCGAGCTCGATGCCCTCGCCTCCCTCGCCGAGGTGGCCGCCACCGGCGGCTACTGCCGCCCCACCATGACCGAGGGCAGGGAGCTGCAGATCGAGGCGGGGCGCCATCCGGTGGTGGAACAGCTGCTGGTGGAGGAACCCTTCACCCCCAACGGCATCGCCCTGGGGCGGGAGCCGGACCATCCGCCCATCGGCGACCGCCAAGCCGGCGGCGATGGCCCCCCGGACCTGCTGATCCTCACCGGCCCCAATGCCAGCGGCAAGAGCTGCTACCTGCGCCAGACCGGCCTGCTGCAGCTGATGGCCCAGATGGGCAGCTGGATTCCGGCCCGCTCGGCCCGCCTGGGCATCGCCGATCGGATCTTTACCCGGGTCGGCGCCGGCGACGACCTGGCCGCCGGCCAGTCCACCTTCATGGTGGAGATGGCCGAGACGGCCAACATCCTCCACCACGCCACCGCCCGCTCCCTGGTGCTGCTGGATGAGATCGGCCGGGGCACAGCCACCTTCGATGGCCTCTCGATCGCCTGGGCGGTGGCCGAGGAGCTCGCCCAGGGCATCGGCGCCCGCAGTGTCTTTGCAACCCATTACCACGAGCTCAACGAGCTGGCCGAGCTGCTGCCCAACGTGGCCAATGCCCAGGTGCTGGTGGAGGAGACCGGCAGCGATCTGCGCTTCCTGCACCGCGTCGTGCCGGGCGGTGCCAGCCGCAGCTACGGCATCGAGGCGGCCCGGCTGGCCGGGGTGCCGGCCTCGGTGCTGCTGCGCGCCCGGCAGGTGCTGAGCCGCATCGAGGCCAACAGCCAGGTGCGGGTGGGTCAGGACGCCGCCTGAAGCCAGCCGGCCCGCAGCAGGGCGTTGCAGGCCGCGGCCACGAGAGCGGCACCGCCCTTCGACCCCTCCAGCCGCACCTGGGCCAGGCCGCTCGCCGCCAGCTTGCGCTTGCTCTCCGCCACCCCCACGAAGCCCACGGGCATGCCGATCACCAGGGCCGGCGCCGGCACCGCACCGCTGGCCACCCGCTCCAGCAGCCGCTCCAGGGCCGTGGGGGCACTGCCCACCAGCACCACCAGGCCGCCCCCCAGCTCCGCCAGGGCGCGCTCCATGCCCACCGCGGTGCGGGTGGATGCCGCCGGGGCCTGGGGTGGTGCCCAGGCGAGCACACAGTGCACCGGGTTGGCGAAGGTGCGCGCCGCCATCGGCGCCACGGCCGCCGCGGCCATGGCCGTGTCGGTGAGGATCGGCGCCCCCGCCGCCAGGGCCGCCAGCGCGGCCCCGCAGGCCCCCGGGGAGAAGCGCAGATCCGGCGCGATCGTCAGATCACCGCTGCTGTGGATGCAGCGCTCGAGCACATCGCGCTCGAGGGGAGTGAGCTCCTCGGCCCCGCCCCGGGCCTCCAGCTGGGCCCGGATCCGACGGATGCTCTCGGTGAAGATGGGGTGATCGATGGGGTGGGATCGGCGGGCTGAGGCCGGCAGCGTGCCCCAACCCTGCCGCGTTGGCCAGACTCCAGCCATGCCGATCCACCTGCTCTGGGGCGATGACGAGGCGGCCCGCGGCCGGGCCGTCACCAGCCTGATCGCGGACCTGATCGATCCGGCCTGGGCCACCGTGAACCTCAGCCGCCTCGACGGCAACGAACCCGCCCAGGCCGCCCAGGCCCTGGAGGAGGCCCGCACTCCGCCCTTCGGCGCGGGGGCCCGGCTGGTGGTGCTGCAGCGCAGCCCCTTCTGCAACCAGTGCCCCGCCGACCTGGCCGACCAGCTGGAGGCCACCCTGCCGCTGATCCCCGAGCAGTGCCATCTGCTGCTGGTGAACGCCGCCAAGCCGGACGGGCGGCTGCGCACCACCAAGACCCTGCAGAAGCTGGTGAAGGCCGGCGAGGCCGTGGAGCGCAGCTTCCCGTTGCCGGCGATCTGGGACGGCGCCGGCCAGCTCGAGCTGGTGACTCGCACGGCGCGGGAGCTCGGCCTGGGCCTGGAGCCCGGCGCCGCCGAGGCCCTCAGCGAGGCGGTCGGCAGCGACAGCGCCCGAATCGCCAGCGAACTGGAGAAACTGAGCCTCTACAGCGGTCAGGGCGGCGGCCCGATCGGCCTGGCGGCGGTGCAGGCGCTGGTGGGCGGTCACAGCACCAGTGCCCTGGCCGTGGGGGAGGCTCTGCTGGCCGGACAGCCCGCCGAGGCCATCGCCCTCACCGATGCGCTGCTGGAGGCCGGGGAGCCGGCCCTGCGCATCGTGGCCTCCCTCACCAGCCAGATCCGCGGCTGGCTGTGGGTGGCCCTGCTCGACCAGCGGGGCGAGCAGGACGTGAGCGTCATCGCCAAGGCGGCCGGCATCGGCAACCCGAAGCGCATCTACGTGATGCGCAAACAGATCCGCGGTCAGGGCGGGGGCCGGTTCCTGGCCCTGCTGGGCCAGCTGCTGGAGGTGGAGGCGGCGCTCAAGCGGGGCGCCGATGCCGGCGACGCCTTCCGGGACGGCTTTCTGCTCGCCCCCGCCCTGCAGGGCAACGGCCGATAATCACCCGTTCCGATCACGCCGGATCCCGCACCCATGGCCCTGCTGGTTCAGAAATTCGGGGGCACCTCGGTCGCCGACGTGGCGCGCATCCAGGCGGTCGCCCGCCGGGTCGCGGCCAGCCGCGAGGAAGGCCACGAGCTGGTGGTGGTGGTCTCGGCCATGGGCCACACCACCGACGAACTGACCGGCCTGGCCCGGGCCATCTCAGCCGAGCCTCCCCAGCGGGAGATGGACATGCTGCTGGCCACGGGCGAGCAGGTGTCGATCGCGCTGCTGTCGATGGCCCTCCATGCCGAGGGCGTGCCGGCCGTGTCGATGACGGGCACCCAGGCGGGCATCGTCACCGAGTCGGCCCACGGCCGGGCCCGCATCCTCGAGATCCGCACCGAGCGCCTGCGCCGCCTGCTCGACGACGGCCATGTGGTGGTGGTGGCGGGCTTCCAGGGCACCAGCAGCGGCCAGGCCGGCACCCCGGAGATCACCACCCTGGGGCGCGGCGGCTCCGACACCTCCGCGGTGGCGCTGGCCGCGGCCCTCGGTGCCGAGGCCTGCGAGATCTACACCGATGTGCCCGGCGTGCTCACCACCGACCCGCGCAAGGTCGCCGATGCCCAGCTGATGGAGCAGGTGAGCTGTGACGAGATGCTGGAGCTGGCCAGCCTGGGCGCGGCGGTGCTGCATCCCCGGGCGGTGGAGATCGCCCGCAACTACGGCGTGCCGCTGGTGGTGCGCTCCAGCTGGAGTGACGCCCCCGGCACCCGGCTCACCAGCGGCAACCCCCGGCCGATCGGCCATGAAGGCCTGGAGCTGGGCAAACCGGTGGATGGTGCCGATCTGGAGAGCCGGCAGGGGGTGGTGGCCCTCTCCCACGTGCCGGACCGTCCAGGCGTGGCCGCCCAGCTGTTCGAGGCGCTCGGCGCCGCGGGCCTGAACGTGGACCTGATCGTGCAGGCCACCCACGAGGGCCGTGCCCAGGGGGCCTCCAGCCAGGTTGCCTACACGAACGACATCGCCTTCACCCTGGCGGAGGACGATCTGGACCAGGCCCAGCTGGTGTGCCGCGAGGTGCTGGCGGGTCTGGGCGCCGAGCTGGGGGAGGGAGGGGCCCAGCTGTGCGGCGAGCGCGGCATGGCCAAGCTCAGCATCTCCGGTGCCGGGATCATGGGCCGCCCGGGGGTGGCGGCGCGGCTGTTCGACACCCTGGCCCGCTATGGCATCAACCTCCGCCTGATCGCCACCAGCGAGGTGAAGGTCAGCTGCCTGGTGGCCGGCGACCAGGGGGCCCGCGCCCTGCGGGCGGCCGCCGAGGCCTTCGAGCTGGGCGACGGCCAGCTGCGCCACGATCCCCAGCCCTGCCGGCTGGGCGACCCGGCCGTGCGCGGCGTCGCCCTCGACCGGGATCAGGCCCAGGTGGCGGTCCGCCAGGTGCCGGACCGCCCCGGCACCGCGGCCGCCGTCTGCCGGGCCCTGGCCGATGCCGGCATCAGCCTGGACACCATCGTCCAGTCGGAACGCACCCACGGCAGCGGCAGCCAGCTGAGCCGGGACATGAGCTTCACGCTCAAACGGGACGACCGCCGCCATGCCGAGGCGGCCCTCGCCCCGCTGCTGCGCCTCTGGCCGGGCTCCCGCTTCGAGGAGGGGCCCGCCATCGCCCGGGTCAGCGCCGTGGGGGCCGGCATGCCCTGCACGCCGGGCACGGCGGCGCGGATGTTCCGCTGTCTGGCGGAGGCCGGGATCAACATCGAGATGATCGCCACCAGCGAGATCCGCACCAGCTGCGTGGTGGCCGAGGCCGACGGGGTGCGCGCCCTTCAGGCGGTGCATGCCAGCTTCGGCCTGGGGGGGACGGCCCTGCACCGGGCCGAAGGCAGCGAGGCCCCGGTGTAGCCCCCCGTTCAGGTGAGGCGCTCAGTGCTTGCCCACCAGTTTCTGCCGCAGCCCCTTGATCTTGTCCCTCAGGTTGGCCGCCTCCTCGAACTCGAGGTTCTTCGCGGCCGCCTTCATCCGCTCTTCCAGCTGCTGGATCAGCTCCGGCAGCGAATCCAGCGGCACGGCATTGTGTTCAGCCTCCTCGGTGGCCTGTTCGAGCTGCTCGTCGTTGAGCCGGCGCGACACCTCCAGAAAAGCCAGGATCGCATTGCCCGCCCGTTTGCCGGCCGCCGTGGGGGTGATGCCGTGCTGCTCGTTGTAGGTCTGCTGGATGGCACGGCGGCGCTCGGTTTCCGAGATGGCCCTGGCCATCGAATCGGTGAGGTTGTCGGCGTAGAGCAGGGCCACCCCCTCCACATGGCGGGCGGCACGGCCGATGGTCTGGATCAGGGAGCGCTCGGCCCGCAGGAAGCCCTCCTTGTCGGCATCGAGGATCGCCACCAGTGACACCTCGGGCAGGTCGAGGCCCTCCCGCAGCAGGTTCACCCCCACCAGCACGTCGTACTCGCCGTTGCGCAGGTCCTGAATGATCTCGATCCGCTCGATCGAGTGGATCTCCGAGTGCAGATAGCGCACCCGCACACCGTTCTCGGCCAGATAATCCGTGAGATCCTCGGCCATGCGCTTGGTGAGGGTGGTGACCAGCACCCGCTCCTGCTTCTCGGCCCGCAGCCGGATCTCGCCGAGCAGGTCGTCCACCTGCCCCTCGGTGGGGCGCACCTCCACCACCGGATCGAGCACGCCGGTGGGCCGGATCACCTGCTCCACCACCTGGCCGTGGCTCTGGCCCAGCTCCCAGGCACCGGGCGTGGCGCTCACGAAGATCGTCTGCCGCGCCTTCTCCCAGAACTCCTCCCCCTTGAGCGGCCGGTTGTCCGCCGCCGAAGGCAGGCGAAAGCCGTGCTCGATCAGCACCTGCTTGCGGCTCTGATCGCCGTTGTACATGGCCTGGAGCTGGGAGCAGGTGACGTGGCTCTCATCCACCACCAGCAGCCAGTCGTCGGGGAAATAGTCGATCAGGCACTCAGGTGGCGTGCCGGCCTGGCGTCCGGCCAGGTGGCGGGCGTAGTTCTCCACGCCGTTGCAATAGCCCACCTGCTCCAGCATCTCCAGGTCGTAGGTGGTGCGCTGCTCCAGCCGCTGGGCCTCCAGCAGCCGGCCCTGGCCGTTCAGCAGCTCCAGCCGCTCGCGCAGTTCGGCGCGGATCGCCTGGATCGCCTCCTGCAGGCGCTCCTTGGGGGTGACGAAGTGCTTGGCCGGGTAGATGTTGATGGTCTCGAGGCTCTGCAGGATCTCGCCGGTGGTGGGATCCACGTAGCGGATCGCCTCCACCTCATCGCCGAACAGCTCGATCCGCACCAGCCGGTCCTCGTAGGCCGGGCCGATCTCGAGCACATCGCCGCGCACCCGGAAGCGGCCACGGGAGATCTCCACGTCGTTGCGGGAGTACTGGTTGTTCACCAGCTCCCGCAGGGAGCCGCGCAGGTTGAGCGTTTCGCCCACCTGGAAGGTCACGGCGGCCTTGAGGTATTCGCTGGGGATACCCAGGCCGTAGATGCAGCTGATCGAGGCCACCACGATCACATCGCGCCGCTCGAACAGCGAGCGCGTCGCCGAGTGGCGCAGCATGTCGATCTCCTCGTTGATCGACGCCGTCTTGGCGATGTACGTGTCACTGACGGGCACGTAGGCCTCAGGCTGGTAATAGTCGTAGTACGAGATGAAGTACTCGACGGCATTGTTCGGGAAGAATTCCCGCAGCTCGTTGCACAACTGGGCCGCCAGCGTCTTGTTGTGCGCCAGCACCAGCGTGGGCCGGCTGGTGCTGGCGATCACGTTGGCGATGGTGAAGGTCTTGCCGGTGCCGGTGGCCCCCAGCAGCGTCTGGTAGCGCTCGCCGCGCTGCACCCCCGCCACAAGCCCGGCGATGGCGGTCGGTTGATCGCCCTTGGGCTGGTAGGGGGCGTGCAGCTGGAAGGGAACCATGGCCATGGCGCCCATTGTGGGGAGTCCCGGCCATCCCCTGCGGTGACCAGCGTGGCGGATGGCCCGACCTGATGGCCCGACCTGCTGACGCCGCTGCTGAGGGCGCTGCTGACGACGATCAGGCGACCGGCAGCAGGCTCACCAGCGCCGAAGCCCGCGTGAAGTCCACGTCCAGACCCAGCATCCGCAGGATCAGCGCGGAGAGCACCGCGTACACGATCGCCCCCAGGATGGCGCTCACCAGACCCTGCCGGAGCCGGAACCCCTGGATCAGCCAGGCCGCCAGCGCGAACAGGACCACCGTGATCAGCCAGTTGAACAGCAGACTCACCGGGCTGATCAGCCCTCCCAGGCTGGTGACGGCCCAGACGGGACCGAACACCAGTTTCAGGGGCAGGATCAGCAGCGTGCCCAGCAGCCCGATGACCACGGCGGCCAGCAGTGCAATCGGGAAGCTGTCGATCTCAACCCCAAGCGGCAGCCAGGCGACGATCAGCAACACGACCGCCCGGATGGGCCACTGCAGCAGCCAGACAAGAGAACCCATGACAGGTCTGAAGGAGACCTCCGCAACGTAGGCATGGGTTCCGCGGCTGGCCGGCGGTTGTGACACACGGCCTCACCGGGTCCGGGCCGGACCGGTGGGGCACTGGCGAGGGACGCTCAGACCGTCACCCCGGCCCCCACCGGAGCCAGGGCCTGGCGCAGGCCGCGCACCACGGCCAGCATGGCCAGCTCGTCGTCGAGCCGATTCACGGCGGAACCCACGCCCACGCCGGCGGCACCCGCGGCGATCGCCAGCGGCAGGGTGACGGCCGAGAGGCCGGAGGCGCAGAGCACGGGCACGTCGTCCGGACGGCCGGCGGCGGCCAGGGCGCGGCTGATGGCATGGGCGGCGGCCAGGGTGGGCGCCGCCTTCTCGATCAGGCCCAGGGTGCCGGCGCTGAAGGGCTTGGCGCTGGTGCCGCCCTCGGTCTGGATCAGATCGGCGCCCGCGGCCACCAGATCCACGGCCAGCTGCTCCTGCTCGTCGAGGGGCAGCACGTGGGGCACGGTGACGCTGAGCACCACCTCGGGCAGCAGCTCGCGGCTGCGGCGGGTGATGGCCAGCACCTCGGCGGCATCGAAGACGCGGCCGAGGGGATAGAAGGCGTCGTAGTTGCCGATCTCCACCAGGGTGGCCCCGGCCGCCACCGCGGCGGGGAAGAGGTCCGGATCCACGGCGGAGACGCAGATCGGCAGCCCGGAGACGGCGGCGGCACGGCGCACCAGCTCCGGATCACAGGCGATGTCGATCAGATCGGCCCCGCCCAGGCCGGCGGCCCGGCTGATGCGCTCGACAGCGGCGGCGTCGAAGTTGGTCAGCCCCGCGATCACCTTCAGCAGACGACGCTCGAGCAGGGCACGACGCAGCTGGGCGGGCAGGTGATCGAGGCGGGACATGCCGAAGGGGCGCACAGTGGGGCGATTCTCCCACCCGAAGCCCCATCGTTTCGGTTGTCTGCCCCACCGCCGCCACCCCCATCAACGCCCTCCCCCGCAGCGCCGGCTGACTGGGGGGCGGATCACCTGCATCTGCATCGCCTGCTGCGGCGGCAACCGGACCTGCTGCCAGCCGGCAGCCCCCTGCTGCTGGCGGTCTCCGGGGGACAGGACTCCATGGCCCTGGTGGGGCTGCTCAGCGGGCTGCGGCGGCTGCATGGCTGGACGCTGCACCTGTGGCACGGCGACCACCGCTGGCGAGCGGAGTCTGAGCAACAGGCGCGCGAGCTGGAGGCCTGGGCCGGGCAACGGGGCCTGCCGATCAGCGTGGACACCTGGCAGGACGCCCCCGACGGCGGCCCCCGCGAAGCGCCGGCGCGGCAGTGGCGTTACGACCGGCTGCGCGCCTTGGCCTCGGACCTGCAGGTCGCACGGGTGGTCACCGGTCACACCGCCAGCGACCGGGCCGAAACCCTCCTGCTCAACCTGGCCCGCGGCAGCCACCGCCGCGGCCTGGCCAGCCTGCGACGCCGGCGACCGTTGAGCGGAGGGATCGCCCTGGTGCGGCCCCTGCTGGGTATCCGGCGCCGCGACACGGCCCGGATCTGCCGCGAGCTGGGGCTGCCGGTCTGGCCGGATCCCAGCAACCATGACCCCCGCTTCAGCCGCAACCGTGTACGGGGCGAGGTGCTGCCGGTGCTCGAAGCCCTCCACCCCGGGGCGGAAGGGCGGCTCGCCGAGCTCGCGGAGCAGCTGGCCGAGGAGGAGGATGCCGCGGGGGAACTGCTGGATCTGGCCCTGGCACCCCTGATCGCGCGCGGCCCGGGGGAGATCGGGGATCAAGCCCTGCGCCGTCGGCCCCTGACCCGGCTGGAGCGGGCCAACCAGCGGCTCCTGCTGCAGCACTGGCTGGAGGCGCGAACCGGACGACGGCTGAGCCGCCGCGGGCTGGACAGCCTGCTGGACCGGCTGGCACCGGCGCGGGGCCCGGGCCAGGCGGACCTGGCCGGTGGCTGGCGTCTGCACTGGCTACGCACCACACTGTGGCTCAGCCACGATGCCGATCGGCCGCCCGATGACCGCCACCCCTGAGTCCCTCCGCCAGCGTTACGCCGCCATCGAGCTGGTCTACAGCGAGCGGCAATGGCCGCAGGTGGAATCCCTCAGCCACGCCCTGCTGGTCGATCTGCCCGACGATCCGGCCGACCCCCTGCGCCAGCGGGTGGTGCTCCTGCTTGGCCATACCCGCCTGTACGGCATGGGGGATGTGGCCACGGCACGGCGCCACTACGAAGCGGTGCTGAAGAACGGCGCCGAGCCCACCCTGCGCCAGATCGCCGAGCAGGGGTTGGAGCAGTGCGCCGAGGTGGCCCGTCAGCAGGAGAGCGGCGGAAACCCCACCCCGCCGGCCGAAGGCCAGCTGTTCCCCTTCAGTGCCAAGCCCGGCGCCGGGCCGAGCCAGGAGGGCGGGGAGCCGGCCATGCCCTGGCTGCAGGCCGCCGCCGCGGGCAGCGGGTCAGGAACGGCCCTCGACCCCCTGGCCGTGGAGATCATCGACGAACCCGAGCAGATCGACGTGGCGCTGGCGGATCCCCAGCGCCGGGAGGAGTTGGAACTGAAGGAACTGGCCGCGCTGGAGCCCTCGGAAGGAGTGCTCCAGACCCTGCGGCGGCGGGACCCCGAGGAGGAACAGGAGCTCGCCCGGGGTCTGCTGCGCGTGGTGCTGCGCTGAGGGAAGCTGGCTGAAGTGACCCTCAGCGGGCCGCGGCTGAACGGCGACGACGGGTCCGGCCGGCGATCTCCGGCTCGGGAGCCGGGGCCACCAGGGCCGGGGCCGGCGCCGGAGCTGCTCCCGCCGCAGCCGGGGAGGGGCTGGCCGCCACGGCCGCCACCTCGCGACGCGGTGCCCTGTCGCCACGCTCGCGGTCACCGCGCTCCCGGTCACCACGCTCCCGATCGCGGCCATCACGGCCACCGCGGCCGCGGGGTGCGGGCCGGCTGTCCGGTTCGGCATCGGCGCGGCCCTTGTAGGCGGGAGTGCCGGCGGGCGCCGGCTGCACCAGACAGATGATCAGGGGCTCCACCTGCAGTTCGCGCCGCAGACGGCGCTGCAGACCCAGCTCCACCTCGCGCTGCACGCCCACCCAGTCCACATCCGGGGCCTTGCCACCGGTGTTGCGGCTGAGCTGGCTCCAGCGGTTCTCGAGCACCCAGGTGATCTCGCGCTCGGCCCAGAGGCTGAGCTTGCGGGCATCCGCGGTGGTGACCACCCCGCGCAGATTCACCCGCGGCGGCGCCGCCATCACCCCGTCGGTGCTGATCACGGCCAGCAGGGTGATCACCCCGTCTTCGGCCAGCTGCTGGCGCTCCTTGAGCACCCGTGCGTCCACGATGCCGTTGCGGGACGCATCCAGCAGTTCGATGCCGGCCTTCACCGGATCCCCCCTGCGGATCGAATCAGGCGTGAGTTCCACCACATCGCCGTTGTCGATGATCAGCGTGTTCTCGGGCGGAATGCCCATCGACATGCCGGTCTTGGAGTGGGCCACCAGCATGCGGTGCTCGCCGTGCACGGGCACGAAGAACTTCGGCTTGGTGAGGGCCAGCATCAGTTTCTGGTCCTCCTGGAAGCCGTGGCCGGACACGTGGATGCCCTCACCCTTGCCGTAGACCACCTTGGCGCCCAGCATCATCAGCCGGTCGATGGTGTTCACCACGGAGATGGTGTTGCCGGGAATCGGGCTGGCCGAGAAGATGATCGTGTCGGTGGATTTCACCTGCACCTGGGGGTGCTCGCCGCGGGAGATGCGGCTCAGTGCCGCAAGGGGCTCGCCCTGGCTGCCGGTCATCAGCAACAGCGTCTCACGGTCCGGCAGATCGCGGATCTGCTTGATCGGCACGAACAGATCATCGGGGGCACGCATGTAGCCCAGCTCGCGAGCCTTGGCGATCACGTTGAGCATGGAGCGACCCAGCAGGCCCACCTTGCGGCCATTCTTCATCGCCAATTCCAGAATCATCGCCACGCGATGGATCGAGCTGGCGAAGGTGGTGATGATCACGCGCCCTTCGGCCTGAGCGATGTGCTGGTCGAGTTTCGGGAACACCGAGCGCTCGGGGGGGCAGAAGCCGGGCACTTCCGCATTGGTGGAATCACTGAACAGGCAGAGCACGCCCTGATCGCCGTAATGGGCGAGCCGAGCCATGTCGAAGTACTCGCCATCGACCGGCGTGTGGTCGAACTTGAAATCGCCGGTGAAGATCACCGTGCCCACCGGCGTGGTGATGGCCAGCGAGAAGCTGTCGGCCATCGAGTGGGTGTTGCGGATGAACTCCACGGAAAAATGCTGGCCGACCTTGACCACATCCCGCGGGGCCACCGTCTGGAGGATGGTCCGGTCCATCACACCAGCTTCTTCCATCTTGCCGGTGAGCATGGAGAGCGCCAGGCGCGGTCCATGGATCACAGGGATGTTGAAGTTCTTGAGGTGGTGGGCAATGCCGCCGATGTGATCTTCGTGACCGTGGGTCACGATCATGCCGCGGATGCGCTTCTGGTTTTCCTTCAGATAGCTGGTGTCCGGCATCACCACGTTGACCCCGTGCATGCCATCACTGGGGAAGGCCAGACCGGCATCCACCAGCATGATGTCGTCGCCGTACTCGAAGACGCAGGTGTTCTTGCCGATCTCGTGCAGGCCACCGAGGGGAATCACCCGGAGGGCCTGGGGCTTGGTGCTGGCGCCATGGCCGTTGGAACTTGACATGTAGGAACGTCGAAGAATTGAGGGATGGATTGGAACAGGGTGCTGACGACCGGTCAGCGAATCAGCCTTGGCGTCAGGTAGGACGCAGGGCAGCGAGGGTTTCGGAGAGGCGTCGTTTCACGTCGTCGTTGGCGGAGAGAAGGGGAAGTCTTGGGGCACCCACCGGCCAGCCGCTCAGTTCGAGGGCCGCTTTCACCGGCACGGGGTTGGTGGTGCAGAACAGGGCCCGACAGAGGGGCAGGAGCTGCTCATGCTGGGCGAGGGCCGCCGCCAGATCGCCCTCCAGGAAGGCCTGCACCAGGCGACTGATCTGGGGACCCGCCACATGGCTGGCGACACTCACCACCCCCACGGCCCCGACGGCCAGCATCGGCAGCGTGAGGGCATCGTCACCCGAGTAGATGGCGAGCCGATCGCCACAGACCAGGCGCAGGGCACTCACCTCGTCGGTCGAGCCGCTGGCGGCCTTGAACGCCACCACATTGGGGAGGTCGAGCAGTCGCGCGGTGGTCTCCGGGGCCAGGCTGGTCCCCGTGCGGCCGGGGATGTTGTAGAGCATCAGCGGCAGCTCAGGAGCGGCCTGGGCGACGGCCCGGAAATGGGCTTCCAGGCCGTCCTGGGGCGGCTTGTTGTAGTAGGGCACCACCACCAGGGCCCCATCGGCCCCGAGGGCGGCGGCCTGCTGGGTGGCCTCGACGGCCTCGGCGGTGCAGTTGCTGCCACTCCCGGCGACGAGCCGGGCCCGACCACCGACCGCCTCCTGCACGGCCGCGAAGAGGTCGTGCTGCTCCTGCCAGCTGAGGGTGGGGGATTCACCCGTGGTACCACAGAGGACCAGCCCGTCGGAACCGTGGCTGACCAGGTGATCCGCCAGGCGGGCCGCCAGGGCCAGGTCGACCCGACCATCGGCCTGGAACGGCGTGACCATGGCGGTCACGACCCGGCCGAACGGGGCGTGATCCCAGGGGGGACGACCGACGACGCCGCTCAACGGTCACCTCCCTGGCTGGGGCCCTGCAGCAGCAGCTCGGCGATCTGGATCGCATTGAGGGCGGCGCCCTTGCGGATCTGGTCTCCGCAGAGCCACAGCTCAAGACCGTTGGGATCGCTGAGATCCTGGCGGATGCGTCCCACCGCCACGGGGTCCCGACCCGTCACGTCGGTGGGCATGGGGAAGCGGTTGGACTCGAAGTTCTCGAGCAGCTCGACCCCGGGGGCCGCGCCCAGCAGGGCCCGGGCCTCAGCGACGGGGAAGGGCTCGTCGAAGCTGATGTTCACGGCCTCGGAGTGGGCCCGCAGCACCGGCACCCGCACGCAGGTGGCGGAGAGACGCAGATCGGGAATCCCCATGATCTTGCGGGTCTCGTTGAGCATCTTCAGCTCTTCCTCGCAGTAGCCGTTGGGCTGCAGCGGCGAATTGTGGAGAAAGAGGTTGAAGGCGAGGGAATGGGGCAGCACCTCGCTCACCGGCTCACCGCCCTCCAGCACGGTGCGGCTGAGCTGACGCAGCTCCTCCATGGCCCGCGCCCCGGCCCCGCTGGCCGACTGGTAGGTGCTCACCACCACCCGGCGGATCGGTCGGCGGGCATGGAGGGGTGCCAGGGCCAGGGTGAGCAGGATCGTGGTGCAGTTCGGGTTGGCGATGATGCCCTGGTGGGTCAACGCCGCCTCGGGGTTCACTTCCGGCACCACCAGAGGCACGGCGGGATCCATGCGGAAGGCACTGGAGTTGTCCACCACCACGGCACCCGCCGCGGCGGCCACCGGCGCCCACTGGCGCGACACCGAGCCGCCGGCCGAGGCCAGCACCAGATCCACCCCTTCGAAGATGGCTTCGCTGACGGGCTGGATCATCAGCGACTGGTTCTGCCAGTCGAGTGGATGGCCGGCCGAGCGGGGCGAGGCCAGCGGAATCAGCTCGCCGACGGGAAAGTGCCGCTCTGCGAGCAGTTGCAGCAGTTCCTGACCCACGGCGCCGGTGGCTCCGAGGATGGCGACCCGCAGCGGACGCTGGGGCAGGGTGATGGGCGCGGTAGAGGCGGTGGCGTCGGGAGAGGTCTGGGCGGCGGTCAAGGGTGGGAGAAAGGGTTGTCGAAAACTTGGCACCGATCCCGGCTGGCTACCCACGCCAGACGAGCTGCGGGAAGGCTGCTCAGGCCACGGTCAGCGGCGCCCACACGGTCAGCCGCGTCCGGATGAGCCAGGACCCGCTGATCCAGGGCGCGGATCTCAGGAATACGGGTCTTAAGGCTCGGGGAAGTCCCGAACCGGCCACGCAGGGGCTCAGGGGAGAGGGCAGGGCGGTGGAACCGGAGGCTGGCGGGGCTATCGCCTTCGTCGTGCATGGAGCGAACAATACTGGGGCCCGTCCCGGTTCGGCCACTTTCTTAGGATCGGGGGCTGCATCGAGCCGCCATGAGTCCTGCCGCCGCCGCCAACCAGTCCCAGAGCAGCCCCTCGGAGCTGACGGTGACCGCCAGCCCGCGTCCTGGCAGCCGGGTGGCCCTGGAGGTGGCCATCCCCGGCGGCCGCAGCCAGGCGAGCTTTGACGCGGCCGTAGAGAAGCTCAGCCGCAGCATCAAGCTGCCGGGGTTCCGCAAGGGCAAGGTGCCCCGCCCGGTGCTGCTCCAGCAGATCGGCCCCCTCCGCATCCGCGCCACCGCCCTCGAGGACCTGGTGGATGCCGCCTTCCGCGACGCCCTGGCGATCGAGACCGTCTCCCCCATCAGCCGCCCCGAACTGAGCGAGAGCTTCGAGGTGGTGCTGGAGCGGTTCCAACCCGGCAGCGACCTGCACTTCACCCTGGAACTCGACGTCGAACCGACGCCCAGCCTGCGCAAGACCCGCGGTCTGAAGGCCGAGGCTGAGGTGATCAGCTACGACCCTGCCCGGGTCGACGAGCTGATCGAACAGTCCCGCAAACAGCTGGCCACCCTGGTGCCCGTGGAAGGACGGCCCGCCGAGGCTGGCGATGTGGCTGTGCTCAGCTTCAGCGGGATCTATGCCGACACCGAGGAGCCGATCAGCGGTGGCAGCAGTGACGCCACGGAGGTGGAACTGGAGGAGGGCCGCATGATCCCAGGCTTCGTCGAGGGGGTGATCGGCATGGCGGTGGGCGACACCCGAACGGTGGACTGCCAGTTCCCCGAGAGCTATGCCCAGGAGGACGCCGCCGGGCGGGAGGCCCGCTTCACGATCACGCTGAAGGACCTCAAGACCCGGGAGCTCCCCCCCCTGGATGACGCCTTCGCCCAGCAGGCCAGCGACAAGCAGACCCTGGCCGAGCTGCGGGCCGACCTGGAGACCCGCCTGCAGGACGATGCCGAACGCCGGGCCCGGGCGGCCCGCCATGACGCCCTGCTCACGGCCCTGGTCGAGGAGCTGGAGGTGGAACTGCCGGAGACCCTGCTCCAGCAGGAGATCCGCAACCTGATCGAGCAGACGGCCGGTCAGATTGCCCAGCAGGGGATGGATGTCAAGAAGCTGTTCACCCCCGATCTGGTGCGCAGCCTGATGGACACCTCCCGTCCGGAGGCCGAGCAGCGCCTGCGGCGCAGCCTGGCCCTGCAGGCCCTGGCGAGCGCCGAGGCCATTGAGGTCGCCGCCGAGGAGCTCGAGGCCAAGGTCCGCGAGGTCAGCCGCGGGCTGAGCCAGCAGGGCTCCATCGATCCCCAGCGCCTGCGCCAGGTGGTGGCCGACGACCTGCTGCGGGACAAACTGCTGGACTGGCTGGAAACCAACAGCACCATCACCGAGGCGGCCCCGACGACCAGCCCTGCCGCCGCCGAGACACCGGCGAAGCCAGCGAAGTCGGCGAAGCCTGCGACGTCGGGCAAGCCGGCCGGGGACGAGCCCGCGCAGGAGCCAGAGAGCTGAGCCCCGGGCGGCCGTCCCCCCGGCGATCCCCCCGGGGCTCGCCATAGATTGACGCCACCAGACCTCCCCTGCGCGTGATCGACGCCTCCCAACCCATCGCTCTGCGTCCGCACCCCATCCGGAGCCTCTGGCGGGGACCGCGGCCGGGGGCCACGATGGCCCGTCCCTCCGCAGCCCCGGGGGTGCTCCCCACCGTGGTGGAGCAGTCCGGCAAGGGGGAGCGGGCCTTCGACATCTATTCCCGGCTGCTGCGCGAGCGGATCATCTTCCTGGGCACGGGGATCGATGACACCGTGGCGGACGCCCTGGTCGCCCAGCTTCTCTTCCTGGAAGCGGAGGATCCCGAGAAGGACATCCAGATCTACATCA
Source organism: Aphanothece microscopica RSMan92 (assembly GCF_046613545.2). Classification (NCBI taxonomy): domain Bacteria; kingdom Bacillati; phylum Cyanobacteriota; class Cyanophyceae; order Chroococcales; family Aphanothecaceae; genus Aphanothece; species Aphanothece microscopica. The sequence goes on from NZ_JBKKKY020000004.1 coordinate 62,601, forward strand.
ACTCCCCCGGGGGCTCGGTGACCGCGGGCCTCGCCATCTACGACACGATGCAGCAGGTGACTCCGGACGTGGTCACCATCTGCTACGGGCTGGCGGCCTCGATGGGGGCTTTCCTGCTCTCCGGCGGCGCCAAGGGCAAGCGCCTCGCCCTGCCGAACGCCCGGATCATGATCCACCAGCCCCTCGGCGGGGCCCAGGGCCAGGCCGTGGACATCGAGATCCAGGCCCGGGAAATCCTGTTCCTCAAGGAGACCCTCAACGGGCTGATGGCCGAGCACACCGGCCAGCCCCTGGAAAAGATCACTGAAGACACTGACCGCGATTACTTTCTTTCTCCCGCCGAGGCGGTTGAATACGGCCTGATCGATCGGGTTGTGACCGACAGCAGCCCTGCCTGATCCAGTTTGATCCTTAAGGAAAGCTGCCGGCCCCGGCACCTGGGTCAATCCTGAACCCAGGGCTTTTCGCCCTCCCCTCCCCGCACGGGACCCTTCGTCCAGCCGACCCTGCCGATGGCCAAGTTCGACGCCCACCTCAAGTGCTCGTTCTGCGGCAAGTCCCAGGAACAGGTGCGCAAGCTGATCGCCGGTCCAGGCGTCTACATCTGCGACGAGTGCATCGATCTCTGCAACGAGATCCTGGACGAGGAGCTGGTGGACAGTCACGGCACGGCCAGCGGAGGCCGCAACGCCCCCGAGGCCTCCCGTGGCAAGGCGCCCGCCAAGAAGAGCTCCAAGCCCGCCCCCACCCTGGCGGAGGTGCCCAAGCCCCAGGAGATCAAGGCGTTTCTGGATCGCCAGGTGGTGGGTCAGGACGAGGCCAAGAAGTCCCTCTCGGTGGCGGTCTACAACCACTACAAACGGCTGGCCTGGCAGGGGGATGGCCAGGGTGAGACCGACCGCACGGCCACCCGTCTGCACAAATCCAACATCCTGCTGATCGGTCCCACGGGCTGCGGCAAGACCCTGCTCGCCCAGACCCTGGCCGAGATGCTGGATGTGCCCTTCGCCGTGGCGGATGCCACCACCCTCACCGAGGCGGGTTACGTCGGAGAGGATGTGGAGAACATCCTGCTGCGGCTGCTGCAGAAGGCCGACATGGATGTGGATCAGGCCCAGCGGGGGATCATCTACATCGACGAGATCGACAAGATCGCCCGCAAGAGCGAGAACCCCTCCATCACCCGCGATGTCTCGGGTGAGGGGGTGCAGCAGGCCCTGCTGAAGATGCTGGAGGGCACCGTGGCCAATGTGCCTCCCCAGGGCGGACGCAAGCACCCCTACCAGGACTGCATCCAGATCGACACCAGCCAGATCCTGTTCATCTGTGGCGGAGCCTTCGTCGGGCTCGATGACGTGGTGCAGAAGCGCATGGGCCGCAACGCGATCGGCTTCATCAGCCCTGACGGCAGCAGCCGCCCCCGCAGCTCCAGGGACCGGCAGGCCACCGATGTGCTGCGCCACCTCGAGCCCGACGACCTGGTGAAGTACGGCCTGATTCCCGAGTTCATCGGTCGCCTGCCGGTGAGCGCCGTGCTGGAGCCCCTGGACACCCGAGCCCTGGAGGCCATCCTCACCGAGCCCCGGGACGCCCTGGTGAAGCAGTTCCAGACCCTGCTCAGCATGGACGAGGTGCAGCTCGACTTCGAGCCCGGCGCCATCGCCGCGATCGCGGCGGAAGCCCATCGCCGCAAGACGGGCGCCCGGGCCCTGCGGGGCATTCTCGAGGAGCTGATGCTCGAGCTGATGTACGACCTGCCCTCCCGCCGCAACGTCCGCTCCTTCACCGTCACCCGCGAGCTGGTGGAGCAGCGCAGCCAGGCCAAGGTGCTCTCCCTGGCCGCCAACCTGGACGACGCCCAGGCCAGCGCCTGAGCGGGCCGTTCGTGGCCGCCGCCGACCATCTGGAGGTTCCTCGCCAGCACGGTCTGTTCAACCACCACGGCATTGACCTGGGCGATGGCACCGTCGCCCATTACCTCGAGGGCAGGGAGATCCTGCGCAGCCCCACCGACACCTTCAGCCGCGGCCAACCGGTGCGGGTGGTTCCCTACCCCGACGGCAGCTGTTCTCCGACCGGCGTCTGCCTGCGGCGTGCCATGGGCCGGCTGGGGGAGCAGAACTACAACCTGCTGTTCAACAACTGCGAGCACTTCGCCCACTGGTGCAAGACGGGCCGGCACCGCAGCGCCCAGGTCGAGGGCTGGCTGCACAGCGGCAGCCTTGGCGCCCTCGCCCTGGGCCAGTGGATGCCGGCCGCCGTGCTGTCCGCCGCCCGGCTGCTGCTGAGCCAGGGACAACGGCTGGATGGCCTGAACCTGGATCCCAGCCATGTGGAGAAGGGACTGGAGTTCGCCCGCCAGACCATCACCCAGCTGGAGGGCCTGCGCGAAAAGCTCCAGGCCAGGCTCGACGAGGCCCTGGCGCAGGCGGAGGCCCGCTGGGGGCAGAGCCAGTTCGAGGTTCTGCGCCGGGCCGCCCAGAAACTGGCCGACCAGCTGGCGGAGGTGGAGGACCTGGAAACCGCTCTGGAATCCCGGCTGCAGGGACAGCTGGAAGCGGGGCAGGACCGGTAGCCTCATGCTCCCGCCTCACCGGGGCAAGCCCCATGGGCCAGGCCTACCAGCCTCTGCATCACAAGTACCGGCCCCAGCGGTTCGACCAGCTGGTGGGCCAGGAGGCGATCGCGGCGACCCTCGGCAATGCCCTGCGCTCCGGACGGATCGCGCCGGCCTACCTGTTCAGCGGCCCCCGCGGCACCGGCAAGACCTCCAGTGCCCGGATCCTGGCCCGCTCGCTGAACTGCATCCGCAGCGAGGGGCCAACGCCGGATCCCTGCGGCAGCTGCGAGCTCTGCACTGCGATCGCCGCCGGCACCGCGCTGGACGTGATCGAGATCGACGCGGCGTCCAACACCGGCGTCGACAACATCCGCGAGCTGATCGAGCGGTCCCGCTTCGCGCCGGTGCAGGCCCGCTGGAAGGTCTACGTGGTGGACGAGTGCCACATGCTCTCCACGGCCGCCTTCAACGCCCTGCTCAAGACGCTGGAGGAACCCCCGCCGCAGGTGGTCTTCGTGCTGGCCACCACCGACCCCCAGCGGGTGCTGCCCACCATCCTGAGCCGGTGCCAGCGTTTTGATTTCCGGCGCATTCCCCTCGAGGCGCTGCAGCAGCATCTGGGCTGGATCGCCGAGCAGGAAGCCATCGGCATCACGCCCGAGGCGCTCCATGTGGTGGCCCAGCGGGCCCAGGGCGGCCTGCGCGACGCCGAGAGCCTGCTCGATCAGCTGAGTCTGCTGCCGGCGCCGATCGAAGCCACGGCGGTCTGGGATCTGCTGGGCGCCGTTCCGGAGCAGGAACTCCTGGACCTGGCCCAGGGGCTGGCGGGGGGTGAGCCGATCGCGCTGATCGATGCGACCCGCAACCTGCTGGAGCGGGGTCGCGAACCCGCGGCCGTGCTCCAGGGGATGGCCAGCCTGCTGCGGGATCTGGTGCTGGCGGGCAGCGCACCCGAGCGGCTGGAACTCACCGGCATCTCCCCCCAGTTCCGCGGCCAGCTTCCGGAGCTGGCCCGCAGCCTGGGCCGCACGCGGCTGCTGCAGTGGCAGGCGCAGCTCAAGGGCAGCGAACAGCAGCTGCGCCACAGCGTCAATCCACGCCTGTGGCTGGAGGTCCTGCTGCTCGGCCTGCTGGCCCAGCCGGCCGCGAGCGAATCCGCCGCCAGCCTGCGCCAGCCCACCCCCAACCCAGGGCCGCGGCACCCGGTGCCGCCCAGCTCGGCGCCGCCCCCCCGCAGCTCGGTGGCCGCCCCAGCCGCGGTGAGCCCGCCTTCGGCGGTCGCCCCCACGCCCCCAGCGCCGGAGCCGGAGCCGGTTGCGGTGGCTGCCGCCGACGCCGAACCTCCCCGAGGCACCGACCTCGCCGAGCTGTGGCAGCAGATCCTGGCCAGCCTGGAACTCCCGTCCACCCGCATGCTGCTCTCCCAGCAGGCCCGGCTGATCCGTCTCGACGACCGCCGGGCCGTCGTGCAGGTGGCCGGCAACTGGATGGCCATGGTGCACAGCCGCCAGGCTCTGGTGGAGCAGGCGATGGCACGGGCCCTGGGCAGCCCCAGGCAACTGGTGCTGGAGGCCGGCGGCGAACCCCCCATCAACGCCTCAGCCCCGCCGCCGCGGCCGGGCGAGCGGATGGGGGCCACCCCCCCGGGCCAACCCCAACCCGCACCGTCACCCACATCCGGGGCCGAGGGGCTCGCCCAGCCCCAGCCCAGCACCGACACGACCCACCAGCTCAGCAGTCCCGACCACCTCAGCGGTGCCGACCGCAGAGATCGCGAGCACGGCGAGGCCGGGACCGGGGCCAAGGGCGACGGCCCACCGGAGGTCCGTGCCCCGATCGATGACAAGGCCCGCCGGCTGGCGGAATTCTTCAACGGGGAGGTGGTGGAGCTCGACGGACCGCTCGAAGGCCACGAGCCACCGGAAGGGCTCGGGGTGGACGCCGCCTGAGCCTGCGTCCGGCCTGGCCCCAGGCCCGCAGCGGCAACTCAGGCGGCGGCGGGATCCTCGACCGCGGTTTCCTCGAGCCCGGACTCGCCCAGGTGGAGGGTCTTGGCCCAGACGAGCCGCTTGGGCAGCAGGGCCATCCGCAGGCTGGTCCAGGGGATGACCACGAACCAGTGGCCGAGATAGACGATGCCCAGGGCCAGGTTCCACGGAGCCATGCGGGGCAGGGGAGGCCCCTCACTGCCGCGACGGCATCCCAGCAGGATCGAGCAGCCGGAGAGGCCGAAGGCCACGAAGGACAACGGCCAGATCGTCGGAGCCGTCAGGGTCAGGGCTGCGCCGAGCAGGTCGGCCATCGCCACCATCGGCATGGCGTACTGGAGCAGGAAGAAACAGAGCAGATCCAGCCGGCGCCTGCCGTTGACCCTGCCGAAGAACAGGCCCGGCCCGTAGTCGAAGAAGCGCTGCAGCCCACCTTCCGCCCAGCGCTGACGCTGGCGCCAGAGGGCCGCCAGGCTCAGCACCGCCTCCTCCCGCACCGGGGGATCCCAGAGGATTCCCGTGGGCTGGTCATGCAGCAGCAGCCGGAAGCTGAGGTCCAGATCGTCGGTCACCGTGGCCTCGTTGAAGCCGCCGGCGGCCTGCAGGGCATCCCGGCGGAGCAACTGGCCGTTGCCGCGCAGCTCCACCACCCCACCGCGGGCCAGGCGCCCCTCCTGAATCACGGCGTCCAGCGCCATTTCCATGGCCTGGGCCCGGGTGAGCCAGTTGGCCTGGGCATTGGCCACCGCCTTGCGCAGCTGCACAGCCCCCCAGCCACCGGCCACGGCCCAGGGAATCAGACGCTCCAGGGTGTCGGGCTGAAGATCGGCATCGGCATCGAGGACCAGCATCCAGGGGGCCTCGGCATGCTGAAGGGCGAGGTTCAGCGCACCGGACTTGCCCCCACCGGCATCCGGTTCCCGCCGCAGCACCCGCAGGAAGGGGAAACGCCCCTGCAGCTCCGCGAGCAGCTGGGGCGTGCGGTCGGCACTGCCGTCATCGACCACCCAGAGCCGCAGCTGCTCAGCCGGGTAGCGGAGCGCGGCGATGCGCTCGACCAGGCGGGTGATCACGGCCTGCTCGTCCCTTGCCGCCGCCACCACATCCACCGGCGGCAAGGGACACGGCAGCGGGCCCCCGCCAGGCTCGGCGGGGACCGCGGCACCAGACCGGCTGCGACCCAGGGCCGGCAGCAACACGGTGTAGATGCTGTAGCCACCAAGCAGCACGGCCATGCTGGTGGCCGGCAACAGGCGCACGGCCGGGTCGAGCCAGTGGGGGATCAGCCCGGCCCAGCCACAGGCGACCACGAACAGGGCAGACTTGCCACGGCGGCGATCGTTGGTACTGCCGTCCGCGGCCATGGCGATCCCGGAAGTGAGCGGACTCTAAGGGGCGTTCCCGGAGGCGTTGCTGTTCAGGCCTGACAGGGACTGGAGGCTGGTGCCCGGATAGTAGTGGCTGAGGATCCGCTGCAGCGGCCAGCCCCGGCCCGCCAGGTCGATGGCTCCGGCCTGGGAGAGACCAGCCCCATGGCCGAAGCCGCCACCCTCGAACCGCCAGCGTCCTGGGCCCTGGGGGGTGACCACGAACAGGGTGCTGGGAAGCTGGCGCAGGCTGCGGCGGATCGCATCCCGGCGGAGGACGGTCGCGCCCCCGCTGCCCTGGATCCGCAACGCCAGCACCCGGCCGCTGACCCCCCGCTCCAGGACCGTGACCTGCTGGGGAGTGCCGAGCTGGGGCGCCGTGCCGACCAGGGCCTGGCGGATCTGGGTCGCATCGAGGCTGCGGGTCCAGCGGAAACGGGGGTGGCCCGCGCCGTGGAAGCCCGTGCTGCCGGCGAGCAGCGTCGGGAGCTGGGCGGGCGCCAAGGGCAGCGGGAACCGTTCCTGCAGAGCCCGGGAGCCATCCACGGCGGGTACCAGATAGGGCAGGGCCGTGCCGCTCCAGACCTCCTCGAAGCCGGCCGCCACCCCGCCATTCGTGGCGTGGTAGACGGCGTGGATCGGCTCCCCCTGCCAGGTGAGCACCTGGGAGCTGGTGGCCGCGATGGCCTCGCGCACGGCACGGCCCGCCTGGCGCGGGTCGGCATAGACCTGGCACTGGGTGTCGGCGCAGAGGTGATAGCCGTCGACCCGGAAGCGGATCCGGTTGCGCACCGCCCAGGTGCGGGCGAGCACCGCCTGGGCGGCCAGGGCGCCGGGAGGCGAACCGGCCCCGATCTCATGGGGCACCACCCCCTGGAGGTAGCGCTCCAGCGGGACCTCCTCCACCAGACTCCAGCTGCCGTAGGCATCGGGCTGAAGGCGGAACGGTCCCTGGAACAGCCCCCCCTGCCAGTGCAGACCTCCGGGGGTCTCCAGCCGAGTGGGGCCCTCCAGAGTCACCGGCCCCTCGGCGCGCCGCAGCTCGAGCACCACCCGCTCACTCAGCCGCTGCTCGACCTGCCGGGCGGGCCCGAGGTCCGGTGGGAGTGGGGCCTGGGGGGGCGCCCAGACCTCCCAGTCCCGCGGATGGGCGATCTGGACCTGGACTCCGGCGGCGCGCCAGCGGCCCGCGGCCTCCTCGGCGCTCTCGAAGCTGGCGAAGGGGCCCAGCACCTGCCGGCGGATCTGGAGCGGCGGATCCAGGGGCAGGCTGCGCCAGTGGAGCACGATCCGATTGGAACTGAAGCGGGCCCCCTCGGCCGTGACCACCGTCAGCAGTCCGGAACCGCTGCGCAGCTCCAGGGGTGACGACGGCCTGAGATGGTCCGCCAGGGCGACCCAGAGCACGGGGTTACGGCCGTCCAGTTCCGGAGGGGCCGGCACCGGCCACCCCATCGGCTCCGGCGCCGGCGGCGGCCCTACCGTCTCGGCCCGGCAGCCCGTCGTCATCAGGAGCACCCCGACGCCGAGGCTGGCCTGCAGCAGGCGGGCTGCGCGAGGGCGCCGCCGCTGGCGGGGAAGGGGGCGAAGGTTCGGGAGCAGGTGGTGGCGAGGGGGCATCCGGAAGGCTTGGGGTTGGAGGAAGGCAACACCACGTCGTACTCTGCTTGTTTGTGCCCGTGCTGGGGAGACATGCCGAAGCTCAAGACCCGCAAAGCAGCCGCCAAGCGGTTCAAGGTGACCGGCAGTGGCAAGTTTCTGCGTCGCCGTGCCTTCCGCAGTCACCTGCTGGATCACAAGAGCCCCAAGCGCCGGCGCTACCTCGCCACGATGGCCGTCGTCGACGAGCGCGACGCCGACAACGTGAGCGCCATGCTTCCCTACGCCTGAGCCCCAGGGCCCAGCCGTCACCACGAGTTCCACCACACCTGATTCCCTGCCATGGCCCGCGTCAAGAGGGGCAACGTTGCCCGTAAGCGCCGTAACAAGATCCTGCGTCTGGCCCGCGGCTTCCGCGGCGGCAACGGCTCCCTCTTCCGCACGGCCAACCAGCGGGTGATGAAGGCGCTGTGCAATGCCTACCGTGACCGCCGCCGCCGCAAGCGCGACTTCCGTCGCCTCTGGATCGCCCGCATCAACGCGGCTGCCCGCCTGAACGGCGTGAGCTACAGCCGCCTGATGGGAGGCCTGAAGAAGGCCGACGTGCGCCTGAACCGCAAGATGCTGGCCCAGCTCGCCGTTGTCGATCCCGGCAGCTTCACCAGTGTCGTCGGTGCGGCCAAGAACTGAAACGGTCCTCCCCCTAGCGCCCCTTGGAAACCCTGCTTCCCCAGGCCTACCTGATCGGCCTGGTTGTTCTCCTCGGAGGCGCCGCCGTCGTGGTGGCCCGCCAGATCTGGCTGGTGCGCCGGGATGAACTCACCCTGTCGCGCCTGGAGCGCCAGGACGATGGCCCCGATGGCGACGCCGCCAGTCTCTACGAACTCGCCTCGGTTCAGTTGCGCAAGCGGTTGTTCGGCGAGGCGGCTGACAACCTCAGCCGGGCTCTCCAGCGCGCCCAGGCCGAGGAGGCCCCGACCGAAGCGGTGGCCCTGATCCACAACGCCCTCGGCTTCGCCCTGGCGGCCCAGAACAAGTACAAGCAGGCGATCCGCCACTACAACCAGGCCCTCCAGGTCAAGCCGGACTACCCGGTCGCCCTCAACAACCTCGCCTTTGCCCTGGAGAAACAGCAGAACCCGGAGGAAGCCAGGGCCGCCTACCAGAAAGTTCTGGCGCTGGACGCCGCCAACAAGACGGCCAAAAAGCGCCTCAGCAGACTGGAGCGCACCCTCGGCACGGCGGCCTGAGCCGAGGCGTCACCACATGCCACGCACCGGCACGCCCGAGCTGGGTGCCGCCGGGGCCGGGTAGGGGGCCAGGGTCGCGGACTGCGGACGCAGATCGAGGCGGCCTCCGGGGCTGGTCAGGCGAGGGGCATTCCAGCCGGAGAGCGCCAGACCCTGCTGGCCGCTGAAGGAACCGCCGAGCTCGAGACCTCCCACATCGCACTTGCAGAGCACCAGCAGATCCAGCTGGTCGGACTCGGCGTTGAGGTTGCCCTGCACCGGCGTGACGTTGCCGCCGATGATCAGTTCACCGCGCAGGTCGATCATCTGGCCCATCGGGGTGGCCCTGGCCAGGCGCAGTTGCGCCGGAATCGGCTGGTAGGTGTCGAAGGGCTGGTAGGTGCCACTCCAGTCCCTGGGCATCTCCCGGGCCAGGAGCTGGGCGCGGGCCACAGGATCGAAGGTTTCGACCTCACCGGTGGCCACACTGCCTTCACCGCTGAGGGCGGCCGAGGCGGGGGGGGTGAAGGGGACAAAACCATCGCTGGCCAGGGGGGTGGCCGCCAGGGCCGCCAGGGGGGTGGCCGCCAGGGGGGTGGCCGCCAGGGCCGATGTCGCCGCCAGCTGAAGGGCGGTCAGGAGGAGCGTTCGCGGCACGGCATCAGCTGGGGCTGATGGGAGGCTAGATCCATTGTCATCGATGCGCCTCAAGCCACCGTGGTCCAGCAGCCCGCCCGGGAGCCCGGGTTCAGCCCCTCCCTCCGTCCAGCCGGCTCCGGCAGCCCGGACGGGGAGGCCAGCCCCCTGGACCAGGATCCCCTGGTGATCGGCGGCCGCCGCTTCCGCAGCCGCCTGATGACGGGCACGGGCAAATACCCGTCCCTGACCGCCATGCAGGAGAGCCTCCGCCACAGCGCCTGCGAGATCGTCACCGTGGCCGTGCGACGGGTCCAGAGCGCGGCCGCGGGCCACGAGGGACTGATGCAGGCCATCGACTGGCAGAAGATCTGGATGCTCCCGAACACCGCCGGCTGCGCCTCCGCCGAGGAGGCGATCCGGGTGGCCCGCCTCGGGCGGGAGCTGGCGAAGCTGGCCGGCCAGGAGGACAACACGTTCGTGAAGCTGGAGGTGATCCCCGACAGCCGCCACCTGCTGCCCGATCCGATCGGCACCCTCGAGGCCGCCGAACAGCTGGTGAAGGAGGGCTTCACGGTGCTCCCCTACATCAACGCCGATCCCCTGCTCGCCAAACGCCTCGAGGAGGCCGGCTGCGCCACCGTGATGCCGCTCGGATCTCCGATCGGTTCCGGCCAGGGCATCCGCAATGCCGCCAACATCGCGCTGATCATCGAGAACGCCGCGGTGCCGGTGGTGGTGGATGCGGGCATCGGCGTGCCGAGCGAGGCGGCCCAGGCCATGGAAATGGGTGCCGACGCGCTGCTGATCAACAGTGCCATCGCCCTGGCGGGGGACCCCCCGGCCATGGCCTGGGCCATGGCCCAGGCCTGCCAGGCGGGCCGCACCGCCTTCCGGGCGGGGCGCCTGCCGGTGCGCCCCCAGGCCAGCCCCAGTTCACCGCTCCAGGGAAGGGTCGGGACCTGAACCCGATCCCGTGAAGTTCCGTTGAACTTCGTGGCCACCGCGCCGGGCCCGCCGCGATTCCCTCCATAGGGTGTGGCCCTGTTCACCCCCGATCCATGCAGGTCACCGAAGAAGACGGCGGCAAGCTGAATGCCTTCGCCCGGGAGCCGCGCATGGTGGTGATGGAGGAAGGCGAGCGGAGCACCAGCGGCAGCAAGCTGCTGCTGATCGGCGGGGCCGTCCTGGTGGTGTTGCTGGTGGCCGTGGCGGCCGGGATCAGCGGCTAGGCCCCCGGAAACGCCTGTAGTAGCTTGCGTGGCTGAGCATCCGCTCGTCCTGCAGGGGTCTGGGGGTTTCGGGATGAAGGTTTCGGTCGGGATGAAGGTTTCGGGATGAAGGTTTTCGTTCTCGGTGGCGATGGCTTCTGCGGTTGGCCCTGTGCGGTGAACCTGGCCGATGCCGGTCACGACGTGGTGATCGTGGACAACCTCAGCCGCCGCAAGATCGACATCGATCTGGGCGTCGAGTCCCTCACGCCGATCGCGACGATCCAGGACCGCCTGCGGGCCTGGGAACAGGTCGGCGGCAAGGCGATGCGCTTCGTGCACCTGGACATCGCCCAGGAGTACACCCGCCTGCTGGACCTGCTCCGGGATGAGCGCCCCGCGGCGGTGGTGCACTTCGCCGAGCAGCGGGCGGCTCCCTATTCGATGAAGAGCAGCGCCACCAAGCGCTACACCGTCGACAACAACGTCAACGGCACCCACAACCTCCTCGCCGCGATCGTCGAGAGCGGGGTGGACTGCCACATCGTCCATCTGGGCACGATGGGCGTCTACGGCTACGGCTCCCACCGGGGGGCGACGATTCCCGAGGGCTACCTCACCGTGGAGGTGCCCCAGCCCGACGGCAGCCGCTTCACCGAGAAGATCCTGCACCCGGCTGATCCGGGCAGCGTCTATCACATGACGAAGACGCTCGATCAGCTGCTCTTCTTCTACTACAACAAGAACGACGGGATCCGCGTCACCGACCTGCATCAGGGCATCGTCTGGGGCACCAACACCGAGCTCACCGAGAAGGATCCGCGGCTCACCAACCGGTTCGACTACGACGGGGATTACGGCACGGTGCTGAACCGTTTCCTGATGCAGGCCGCGATCGGCTATCCCCTCACCGTGCACGGCACCGGAGGTCAGACCCGCGCCTTCATCCACATCCGCGATTCGGTGCGCTGCGTGCAGCTGGCCCTGGAGCATCCGCCCCAGTCGGGCGAGAAGGTGAAGATCTTCAACCAGATGACCGAGAGCCACCAGGTGGGCCAACTGGCCGAGAAGGTCGCCGCCCTCACCGGTGCTGAGATCAGCCACCTGCCCAACCCCCGCAAGGAGGCCATCGAGAACGACCTCATCGTCGACAACCGCTGTTTCATCGAGCTGGGGCTCAAGCCCACCACCCTCGATGACGGCCTGATGGCCGAAGTGGTGGACGTGGCCCGCCGCTGGGCTGACCGCTGCGACCGCAGCCGCATCCCCTGCATCTCCGCCTGGACCACCAAACAGGCCGAGGCCATCCAGGCCGTCTGACCCCGAACCCCCCGGGCCCCCATCTTGAAGATCGCCTTCTTCACCGAGACCTTCCTCCCCAAGGTCGACGGGATCGTCACCCGCCTGACCAAGACGGTGCAGAACCTCGTGAGCCTGGGGGATGAGGTGCTGATCTTCTGCCCGGAGGGAGCCCCGCAGGAGTACATGGGGGCCCGGGTGGTGGGGGTCCCCGCCATGCCCCTGCCCCTCTACCCCGAGCTCAAGCTGGCTCTGCCCCGCCCGGCGGTGGCCGAGGCCCTCGACCAGTTCCAGCCGGACCTGGTGCATGTGGTCAACCCGGCCGTGCTGGGCCTGGGGGGCATCTGGCTCGCCAAGACCAAGGGCTTTCCCCTTGTGGCCAGCTACCACACCCATCTGCCCAAATATCTGGAGCACTACGGCATGGGCATGCTGGAGCCCCTGCTCTGGGAACTGCTCAAGGCTGCCCACAACCAGGCCCGCCTCAACCTGTGCACCTCCACGGCGATGGTGCAGGAACTGAGCGAGAAAGGCATCCACCACACCGATCTGTGGCAACGGGGCGTGGACACCGAACTGTTCCGACCGGAACTGCGCCGAAGCGCGACCCGCGAGCGGTTGCTGGGGGGCCACAGCGAGACGGGCAAGCTGCTGCTCTACATCGGACGCCTCTCCGCGGAAAAGCAGATCGAGCGGATCCGGCCGGTGCTGGAGGCCATGCCCGACGCCCGGCTGGCCCTGGTGGGCGACGGCCCCCACCGCCAGCAGCTCGAGCGGGTCTTTGCCGGTACCCCCACGACCTTCGTGGGCTACCTGGCCGGCGAGGAACTGGCCAGTGCCTACGCCAGCGGCGATGCCTTCGTCTTCCCCAGCAGCACCGAAACCCTCGGGTTGGTGCTGCTGGAGGCGATGGCCGCCGGTTGCCCGGTCGTCGGAGCCAACCGCGGCGGCATCCCGGACATCGTGACCGACGGGGTCAATGGCTGTCTCTACGACCCCGACGGGGCCGACGGCGGGGCCGGCAGCCTGACGGCCGCAGTGGCGCGGCTGCTCGGCAACCCTGCCGAGCGAGCGGCCCTGCGCCAGGCTGCCCGCAGCGAAGCCGAGCGCTGGGGCTGGGGTGCGGCCACCCAGCAGCTTCGCGGCTTCTACACCGACCTGCTGGGCCAGCCCCATTTGCAGCTGGCGGCCTGAGCGGCCAGGGGGCTAGCTGCCCCCGCTGGCCGGCGTGCCCCGGAACCAGGTGGTCATCAGCGCCTTCACCATCGGGGCCGCCACCGTGCCGCCGTAGCCGCCGGAATTCTCTCCGAAGGCGACGATCACCAGGGTGGGATGACCACTCGGGGCATAGCCTCCGAACCAGGCGTGGTCCGGCCGCGGTGGGTCCTCACCGGTGCCGGTCTTGCCGGAGACGGGAGGCAGGTTCGGATCGTTCAGCAGCCGGGCCGTGCCCTCCGTGACCACCATCCGCAGACCCTTCTGAAGCACCGCCAGCGTGGCCGGCTTGAGACCGATCCGGGTGCGGGTGGTGGGCCGCTCCACCAGGTGCGGGGTGACCAGCCACCCCCCGTTCGCCACGGCGGCATACAGCCGGGCCATCTGCAGGGGCGTGACCTGCAGGGCACCCTGGCCGATGGCGGAGGTGATCGTGTCGACGGGGGTCCAGGGTTCCCCGAGCACCTCCTTCTTCCAGGCCTGATCCCCCAGCAGGCCCGGCGTCTCCTCCTCGGTGAGCTCGATGCCCGTGGCACTGCCGTAACCCAGCCGGCGCGCGGCCTTGAACAGCGCATCGGGGCCGATCCTGACCCCCACCCGGTAGTAGAAGGTGTTGCTGCTCACGGCCAGGGCGAAGGGAAAGCCGACCATGCCGTGGGCCCCATGGTCGCCGTAGCACAGGCCGGCGTAGCAGAAGGAGTCGGTGGTGAGCACCTTGTCGTCGGGCTGGTAGATCCCCGACTCCAGCGCCGCGGCCGTGGTGACGATCTTGAAGGTGCTCGCCGGCGGAAAACCCCGGAAGGCCCGGTTGAGCAGGGGGGCATCCGGCCCGTTGAGGGCGGCCCACTGCTTGCTGGTGGGCGCCGGGGAGAAGACGTTGGGATCGAAGCTGGGACGGCTGGCCATGGCACGGATGGCCCCGGTCTGGGGATCCATGGCCACGATGGCGCCCTTGCGCACCCCGTCGAGGGCCTTTTCGGCCGCCCGCTGCAGGGGCAGATCCAGGGTGAGGCGCAGATCCTTGCCCGCCTTGGCGGGCTTGTCCCCCAGAACCCGCTGCACCTGCCCGGCGGCATTGACCTCGACCTGCTGTCCGCCCCACTCCCCCCGCAGATGGGACTCGAACACCTTCTCGAGCCCGCTGCGCCCCACCCGGTCCCGGATGCGATACCCGTTCTGGCGCAGACGCTCGTATTCCTCCTCCGTGATGCCGCTGGTGTACCCCAGCACATGGGCCGCCAGACGGCCGTTCGGGTAGCTGCGCAGCACATCCACATCCACCTCGGCCCCCCGCAGACCGCTGGCCTGCTCCCGGAAACGCAGCACCTGCTCGGGTCCCAGCGACTGGGCCAGCTCGATCCGGAAGCCCTCGGCGTTGGTACCGCTGCGGCGGCGCTCATTCAGATCGGCCACCGCCAGGCCCAGCAGGGAAGCCAGCCGGTCCCGCAGCTCCGGCCAGCGGGCCTCGGAGACCTCGCGGGGCTGGATGTAGAGGTTGTAGGTGAGCCGGCTGGTGGCCAGCACCTGGCCATGGCGATCCAGCAGTCGGCCCCGGATCGGATTGCGGGGCATCAGCCGGATGCGGTTCTCGTCGGCACGCTCGCGGTTCTCGGCCCCATGGATCAGCTGCAGCCAGGCGAGGCGCGCCACCATGGCACCGCTGAACAGCACCACCACCAGCAGCAGCAGCACGGGCTGCTGCCCCATGCCGCTGTGCCGCCCCGCCTGGCCGTAGGCCGCCATGGCTAGGTCTCCTGGACAGGGGGAGCGAGGCGCTGCTCCAGCAGGGTCAGCCGCTCCGCGACGGCCGCCAGGCGGGCCTGCAGTTCAGCCGGGTCGGCAGCCGCCTGGTCCGGCTGGGAAGGAGCAGGCTCCACATCCCGCACCTCCACCTTCATCACCGGATTGCCGAGGCCCGGACTGACCCGATCCAGCTGCTCGCGGACCTGGCTTGCTGCCGTCTCGCCCTCGCGGCGGAGCTGGTCCAGGGGATCGGAACTGGAGCCATCGAAGGCGGCCATGACCTGCTGCGGCCCGCCCTTGCGGACCCGTTCCACCATGGCGAGACCGACAGGCAGCACGTCCTGCATCAGGGTGAGCCGCAGGGTATCGAGCGGATCGGCGGCCATGGCCCCAGGCGGTGACGAATCCCCAGTCTGCCGCCCCTCTGTCGGCGGTTGGGGTCAGGGGCTGGGAGGCGTCAGCGAGGCCGGCACACCGGGGTCGACGATCACCTGGCGACAGGCCTGCTGGCTGCCCCACCACCAGCCGGCACCCACGGCCAGCACGATCAAGGCGGTGAGCGGCAGCAGGGCCTGACGGGTCACCTCCAGAGCGACCCATTCACGCCAGGCCCTCAGGGAACGTTCCCGATCGAACCGCCGCCGCTCACGGGCTTCCTGCTGCTGGCGCCGCTGCAGAGACTTGCCCACCCAGCGTTCGAAGGCCCGTTTCTTGGTGACGGCCATCTTGCGCTCGACCTCGAGCAGCTGGCCGGCGGTGAGCTCGGGGTTGAAGGTGCTGATCAGCTCCAGGCTCTTGAGGAACATCTCCACGGCCCCGTCCTTGGCCGCCCGCTCGGCAGGATCGAGGAGCTCCCAGTCGAGCTCGGGGTAGAAACGGCTGCGGTTGGGAGCGATCTGCTCTTCGGGCAGCTGGCCCGGCTCACGCAGCCAGCGGTCGGTGTTGGCATCGAAACGACGCCAGTACAGAAACGGATTGAGGTAGATCGTCTTGCCGCCCAGCTGGATGCTGTCCTGCTGGAGCCGGCGCTGCAGGTCAGGGTCGCTGGATGTCGCTGGAGCGGCAGTCACGGCGCAGCTGGGATGGGCCCCGAGGGTAACGGAGGGGACAGGGCCAGGCCACGGGGCATCAGCCGGAAAATCCCGTCACTCCCACTCGATCGTGCCGGGGGGCTTGCTGGTGATGTCCAGCACCACCCGGTTCACACCCTTCACCTCGTTGACGATCCGGTTGGAGATCGTCTCGAGCAGGTCGTAGGGAAGCCGCGACCAGTCCGCGGTCATGCCGTCCTCGGAGGACACACAGCGCAGCACCACCGGAAAGGCGTAGGTGCGCTTGTCGCCCATCACCCCCACACTGCGGACGGGGAGCAGCACCGCAAAGGCCTGCCAGATCGCGTTGTAGAGGCCGGCATCCCGGATCTCCTCCCGCACGATCAGGTCCGCGTCCCGCAGGATGTCGAGCTTCTCATCGGTGACCTCGCCGAGGATCCGGATCGCCAGGCCGGGCCCCGGGAAGGGATGGCGCCCCACGATCTCCTCGGGCAGGCCCAGGGAGCGGCCCACCTTGCGCACCTCGTCCTTGAACAGCTTGCGCAGCGGCTCGACCAGCTTGAACTGGAGATCCTTGGGCAGACCGCCGACGTTGTGGTGGCTCTTGATCTTGACGGCCACCCGCTCCCCGGTCTTGGGGTCGATGTTGGTGCCGGCACTCTCGATCACATCCGGGTAGAGGGTGCCCTGGGCCAGGTAGTCAAAGGGTCCGAGGCGCTTGCTCTCCTCCTCGAACACGCGGATGAACTCCGTACCGATCAGCTTGCGTTTCTCTTCCGGATCGGTGACACCGTGAAGCTTGCCGATGAACCGCTCCCGGGCATTGATGTACTCCACATTGATGTGGAAGCGCTGATCGAAGAACTCCACCAGGAACTCGGGCTCCCCTTTGCGCATGAAGCCCTGGTCGATGAACATGCAGGTGAGCCGATCACCGATCGCCTTGTGGAGGAGGAAGGCAAGGGTGGAGGAATCCACGCCCCCGGAGAGAGCCAGCAGCACCCGCTTGTCCCCCACCTGAGCGCGCACATCCGCCACCGCTTCCTCGATGAAGGCGGCCGTGGTCCAGTCCGCCTCGCAGCCACAGATGTGGTAAACGAAGTTGCGGATCAGGGCCATTCCGCAGGTGGAGTGGACCACCTCGGGGTGGAACTGCACGCCATAGAGATGGCGGCCATGGTCTGCAATGGCGGCCTCCGGGGTGTTGTCCGTGTGGGCCAGGCGGACGAAACCCTCCGGCAACCGTTCCACCGAGTCCCCATGGCTCATCCACATCGTGGAGCCCTGCTCGACGTTGGTGAGCAGATCGATCGGATCGTCCACGTGCAGGGGCGCCTTTCCGTATTCAGCCCGACCAGCCGCCACCACGGATCCGCCCAGCTGCTGCACCATCAGCTGCATGCCGTAACAGACACCCAGCACCGGAATGCCCAGCTCCCAGATGGCCGGATCACAGACAGGGGCACCGGTCTCGTAGACGGAACTCGGACCGCCGCTGAGCACGATCCCCTTGGGAGCAATGGCCCGGAGTTCCTCCGCGCTGGTGGTGTAACCCATCACCAGGGAAAACACCTCGGTCTCCCGCACGCGGCGGGCGATCAGTTCCGAGTACTGGGATCCGAAATCCAGGATCACGATCGCCGGATGGCGCGAGGATTGGGACGCGGCATCCACACGGGCGCTGGCATCCGCCGGCAGGTCCACCGGCGACTTCTGGGGGGCGGCGGTCATCAGCGGGGCGGGGCCCAGGACATTCGGGCCACCCTAGGCGCCACCGCCGAGGCCTTCAGCTGCCGGCAGCACCGTGGGGCCCGCCAGGGCACGCAGCAGCCCTGCCCCCCGGGGCCCCTGGGCACTGAGGCGACGGCCCCGATCGAACAGCACGGCCCCCACCGCCGTGCTGCGGTGGCCATGGCGGCTCAGGTAGGCCAGGCTGCGCTCCTCGATGGCCGCGGCGATGCGAGCCCGCAGCCGGGCGGCCAGGTCCGGATCCTCTGCCTGAAGCCCGGCCAGAGCCTCCTCCACGGTGGGAGCCCGATGGAGCGCGGCCAGGGGCGGCCCGCTGAGCCCTTCCAGTGCCGCCAGCGCCGTGAGCACCTCGGAGCGGCCATCGGCCAGGTGGTGGTGGGTGTGAAAGATCCCCCCAGCCAGCTTGATCAGCTTGCCCTGGTATCCGAACAGCAGCAGGCGCTGCACACCCGCCGCGGCCGCGGCCACCAGCAGCGGCCCCAGCCAGTTGCCGGCCTTGACCAGCCGATCGGCGGGAACCCCCAGCCGCGGGGCCAGGTCCAGGCCGTTCTCGCCGACCACCAGCACCAGGGCGCCATCGAACCGGGCCGCTGAAGCCTTCCGGCGCAGGATGTCCAACGCCTGCTCCAGCTGCTCCGGTGCGGCACTGCGCTGCACCGATGCCTGGGTGCCGATCAGGGCCAGGCCCTCCACCACCCCGAAGGCGGCATTGCTCGTGCGCTCGGCGAGGCGGCGTCCTTCGGGAATCACCAGCCGCAGTTCCAGGCGCCACCCCGGCGGGACCAGGGGTCGCAGGGTCCGCATGAGCAGGTCCCGGGCATAGGACGAGAGGCACGGCTGGCCCGTGGCGGCGACCACCCCCACCCCCTCGCCGGCGGCGATGTCCAGCCAGTCACCCGGCCCCTCACCCCAGCGCACCAGGGCCCAGAGCGGCTGTCCCCGGGTCAGGTCGAGCACGCCGCTCCCCGGGTCGGAGCGGGCGGTGGCCAGCACCCACCCCTCGGCGAGAGGCGCCACCGCCTCGACCGGCACCAGCGTCGGTTCAGCCCCGGGGTCGAGCTCCAGGGGCTGGCTGTCGCGCCAGGGCTCTCCCAGCAGGCCGAGCACCGCGGCCCGTGCTGCGGCCGCAAACCACACCGGCAGGATGAACCCGGTTTCAGCCATGGACCATGCGCCCCAATGCCTGCGGACTGGGCCCCAGGGGATCGTTTTTTACATTGGTCGATCGCGTCGCTTTCCAGCCGCGCCCCCACCGACTCCGCAGCGCCCCATGCAGGACAAGCTCTCCCTGATGATCCCCGGCCCGACCCCCGTGCCGGAAAGCGTCCTGCTGGCGATGGGTCGCCACCCGATCGGCCACCGCAGCGCCGACTTCCAGAAGATCGTGCGTCGCACGACCGAACAGCTCCGCTGGCTTCACCAGACCAGCGGCGATGTGCTCGCCCTGGCGGGCAGCGGCACCGCCGCCATGGAGGCCGGGATCATCAACGTGCTCAGCAAGGGCGACACGGTGCTGTGCGGTGACAACGGCAAGTTCGGTGAGCGCTGGGTGAAGGTGGCCAAGGCCTATGGGCTGACCGTGCAGGTGATCCAGGCCGAATGGGGCCAACCCCTGGAGCCGGAAGCCTTCCGAGCCGCCCTTGATGCCGATGCCGGCAAGCAGATCCGCGCCGTGATCCTCACCCACTCCGAGACCTCCACGGGGGTGATCAACGATCTGGAGGCCATCGCCGGCCACGTGCGGGCCCATGGCACCGCCCTGACGATCGCGGATTGCGTCACCAGCCTGGGCGCCTGTGATGTCCCCATGGACCGCTGGGGACTGGACGTGGTGGGTTCGGGCTCCCAGAAGGGCTACATGATGCCGCCCGGCCTGGGTTTCGTGGCGATGAGTGATCGGGCCTGGAGCGCCTACGAGCGCTCCGATCTGCCCAAGTTCTATCTGGACCTCGGCAGGTACCGCAAATCGGCCCACGCTGACAGCAATCCCTTCACCCCGCCGGTGAACCTCTACTTCGCCCTGGAGGCCGCCCTCGGGATGATGCAGGAGGAGGGCCTCGAGGCGATCTTCGCCCGCCATGCCCGCCATCGTGCGGCCGCCCAGGCCGGCATGACGGCCATGGGGCTGCCCCTCTATGCCGCCGCCGGCCATGGCAGCCCCGCCATCACCGCCGTGGCCCCCGAAGGCATTGATGCCGAAGTCCTGCGGAAGAAGGTGAAGGACCGCTTCGACATCCTGCTCGCCGGCGGCCAGGACCACCTCAAGGGGAAGGTCTTCCGCATCGGCCACCTGGGTTTCGTCTGCGATCGCGACGTGCTCACCGCCGTGGCGGCCATCGAAGCGACCCTCCAGGAGCTGGGTCTCCACACCGGTTCGGTCGGGGCAGGGGTGGCCGCCTGCGCGGCGGCCCTGGCAGGCTGATCGGCCTCCGGCTGCCCCTGGGGGCAGCTGGGCTGAATGGTCAGCAAGCGGCGGCAGGCCTGGCCGGGGTGCCTGCCACCGCTTGCTAACCTCCTAACGACAGCAGGGAGCACAAAAAACTCCCATCGCTCCGCTGGAATCCATCCAGCTCCTGGAATTAATCCAGCATTGCTTACACCTTGCGGGTGTAATTCAGTGGTAGAATGTCAGCTTCCCAAGCTGAACGTCGCCGGTTCGAGTCCGGTCACCCGCTTCTTGACCCACCAACAGTTGCTCATCCCTTGAGAAGGCCTGGGCAGACCCGTCGTGTGGATCACTCCCCTCGTTCTCCCTACGCGCGGGATTTCAGTTCCGGGGCTTGATCAGTTGCAGCACTTGGGGCCCGGTGTTGGCCAGCCGCCGCTCACAATCGAGGGCCGCCAGGATCTGCTGCGCACATTCTGCAATCGCGCCCTGTTCGGCAGCGCGTCGGGCCGCGCTCTCATGCACACCGATCTGATCCTGCAGCGACATGCGGGGCATGGCGTTCGCTGTGCCCGGCTTCGATCGGGACAGGGTGCGGGGCGACGTCACCGCCCGCGAGGCGACGGCCTTGGAACCAGCCATCGAGGGGAACAGGCTCCTGGGGGACAAGGTTGCCGTCATCGTCGAGTTCGCGGTGGGAGACACGGGTTGGGGATCAGGGCTGGGAATGGAGACTTCAGGAGATCAGGAATGGCTCAGGATCGAAGCGGAGGGGTGGTCCCCAGCTGCAGGGTTGGCAGGACCGATGAACCGGAGAGCAACACCAGGCAGAACAGCGATCGTTCCATGGCCCGGCCAGAACAACCCGACGCGTGGATCAAACCCCTGAATCCGCCTGCCAAGACCAAAGCATGGGTTGAATGCTTTCACGGCGATGGTTGCCTGGGAAGCCAGGTTTCTGGAACGAAGGCCGTGCGAGCCGCCGCTCGTTGGAAGACGCTGAAAGGGCAGAAAAATGAAAGAGCCCTGCGCTCACTCCTGAATAGCAATCAGTCAACCATGCAATGGACTGCCTGAGCAGATCTGCCTGATGATGCTAACACTGAAAGTAACATCTCGATCCAGGGGTAGAGGCCCTGGATCGAGGACGTCCTCGCTGGCCTGAATGCTCAGGTTCCCGGCTCTTCGCCATGGGCGCCGAAAGCATCAATCTCGGCACGCAACAGCCTGATGCGTTCCTGATCACCCCGGCTGAGGGCCACCGCCAGGGCAAACTCCAGCTTTTCGAGCTGGTGATCTCCCTCCATGGTGCGGGCTGGGGGAAAGCCCGTGGACCGAGTTCTGGATGGACTGCGCCCCGAAACCGGTGCACTGGCTTGGGGGTGGGACGAACCCGTGGACGGAGCGGTAGTGGACGGAGCGGTATGGGAAAACTCTGGCGTCGAAGGAGCTGGAAAAGCCATGGCTCACTTTCTTCCCATTCTGACACCCTTGCCCAGGGGGCGGCGGCTGGCGCTCAGGCCGCCTGGCTGAACGGTTCCGTCACGCTCTCGAGATCCCTGCCCTCCAGGTCGGCAGCGTTGGGCGCATCAACCATCCGATCGACCTGAGCCCAATCGGCCTGAACCTCCTCCGACGCCATCGCCTCGGCTCCGAACTCCTCGGTCGGGATGGACCCGAGCTTCGGTTGCAGCGGCGGCTGTACGAACGTCCCGTCCTCCGAGCCATCCAAGGCCAGCAGACACCGGCAGTCATGCAGCAGGCGCTCGACATTGTCGAGACTGGCCAACGTCTCGCTGTCCGGTTCGGCCTGCTCAACCTGCTCGGCAAGCCGATGCTCCACTTGCAGCTGCATCGCCTCCATGCGTTGCTCCAGCGTCACCAAACGCTGGGACAGGGCATGGATGGTCTGGGCCAGATCTTCGGTGTTTCGGGTGATCCGAAAGGAGACAGACTCGGGAGCCATGGCGGGGAGCACTGTGGGTCCGATGAGAACACACAATCCCCCAACAGCCAAGGGCAGACTGGGCCAATGAGCCATGCCTTGAATCTGGCGATCTACGCCTGCGCCGGGCTCGCGGGAGGGCTCCTCGCCCTGCGCACGGGGATCCCGGCGGCCCCCCTGGCCGGGGCCTTGCTGGCGGCGGCCCTGGTGAGCCTGGGCGGCCATCTCGAAACGGCCGCGTGGCCGCCCGGAACCCGCACGGCGCTGGAGATCGGCATCGGCACCGTCATCGGCGCCGGGCTGAGTGGGAACGTGCTGCAGCAGCTGCACGAACTCTGGCGGCCAGCCCTGGTGATCACCATCAGCCTGGTCCTGGCAGGTCTGGGTGTGGGCCTGATCTGCAGCCGGCTGCTGGGCGTGGACCCGACCGTGGCGCTGCTTGGCGCAGCTCCAGGGGGCATCAGTGGCATGAGCCTGGTCGGCGCCGAATTCGGGGTCGGGGCCGCCGTGGCCGCGCTGCACGCCGTGCGGCTGATCACGGTGCTGATCGTGTTGCCCGTCGTGGTGAAGGCGGTGCTGCCCGAGGGGGAGCCTCCCCCATGACCGGCACCGCCGGCCTCGACTGCACCAGGGTCGATCGATAACTTGGGCGCTGCTTTGCAGCCCTGAGGCCATGGCCCCGCGCCCCTCCTTCGCGACCGCGTTCCGCCGCCTGCCCTGGGTGCTGGCCCTGGCCCTGGCCAGCCTTGGAGCCGGCGTTGCCCGCGCCCAGGGCGGCGACAGCGGGGCCGCCCTGGAGGGTGCCGGTCCGAAGGGGGCGCAGATCTACTGCTTCATGCGCAACAGCGGCAACAACCACCAGGTCAGCTGGGACGCGTCCTATGCCGTGATCAAGCGCCAGAGCGACCAGCTGTTCAAGACCTCGCCGGAACACGCGGCGGTGATGATCACCGAAGCCGTGGTGCAGAACCCCGGCACCTATTCCGACTGCGGCCGCTATCTCGGTGATCTGTTCAGCAAACCCGACCCCGTGGAAGAGGCGCCTGCCACCTCGCGTGGAGCCACCCGCAACGAACGATTCGGCACCTACTGAGCCGGGATCCGGCAGCGCCGGTGGGGGGCCGCCTCGGCGCAAGGGCACAGGGAACCACCCACGGGCACGTTCCCTGCGCCCGCTGGCCCTGGCCCTGGCGCTCAGCCTCCTGGCCGGGGCCTGCGCCGAGGAGCCCCTGCCCAGACGCGCCATCCGCCGTGACGACTGCCTGCGCAACGTGCGACTGGATCGGCTCAGCGAGCAGCTGAAGCTCTGCAATGGCGTGGTGGAGGCCTTCCCGGAGGATCCAGGGCCCCGCAACGACCGTTACCTGCTGCACAGTCTGGCGGGCAACGACCCTGCCGCCTGCGAGGACATGCGGGCCGCGGTGAACCTGGCCGCCCGGTTGCCGGCGAAGCGCCTCGATCCGCAGTTGCGGAATGATCTCAAGGTGCGGCAGGAACTCTGCCAACCATCCGCTGCCGCCCCGTCGTGACCGGGGGGGAGGGCCTGGGGCCTCACCACCTGCGCAGCAGTTCGCGCACCATGGCCGGCATGCCCCGGCGACGCATCAGCTGTTCGCCGCGATGCAGCAACAGGGCGATGCGTTCCTCCTTGCTGGCAATCACCCGGTCCACCAGCTGGTCGGCAACCCCCAGCTGCAGCCAGTGGCTGGTGAGCGCGGCGGTCATCCCGATCCGGTGGCAGCGATCCTCGGCCTGCTCCGCATCGCCGGGAGTCCAGGGCCGCTCGATCAACAGCACGTGGCGCGCCCGGTGCAGGGTGAAACCCAGACCACCGGTGCCGTACGTGGCGACCAGCAGGTCACTGGCTCCGCCCTGAAAGCGATCGACCAGCCCCTGCCGCAGGGCGGGAGCCACACCTCCGGTCAGCAGGCAGCCCCCCAGGTGCTGGTGCAGCAGACGGGCCGTGGCCACGAAGGCCGTGAAGACCACCACGGGCTCACCCCGGGCGAGCAAGGTCTCCACCAGCCGCCGGGCCATGGGCAGCTTGTAGTCGGAGGCGATCTGCCGCAGCGCCGTGAGCACCGCCAGCACCTCGGCATCGCGCCGTACCTCCCCCCGGGCGGCCCGGCGGCGGTAATCCTCCACCCGGCGGTCCAGCCGGTGCTGAAAACCCCGGGCCTGCTGATCCTCCAGTTCGACGGGAAGCAGCCGCCGCTGTTTCGGGGGCAGGTCGAGGCAATCCTGCTTGCGGCGATGCAACAGCAGCGGCCGCGTCAGTCGCTGCAACTCGTCCAGATGGCTGGCCCCGGTGGCCTGCCAGACCCGCCGCCCTCCCTGCTCGCGCCAGTGACCCTGGCAGAACAGTTCCTCGTACCGGCGCTGATCGGCCCCGAGGGGGTGACCGATCGCCGCCAACAGCGGGAAGAGCTGGGCCGGGCGGCCATTCTTCATCGGCGTGCCGGTGAGCAGCCACACCGCACGGAGCCGGGGGTGCCGGGCCAGCCGCAGCAGGGCCTGACTGCGGGCCGTCTGGGCGTTCTGGGCGTAGTGCGCCTCGTCCGCGATCAGCACGGTACCGGCCGGGGGCAGCGCGTCCGGGAGCCGTGCCCAGCTGTGGAGCTGCAGCGTCAAGCCCAGTGCCAGAGACTCGCTGTGCCAGTGATCATGCAGACCGACGGGAGCCACCACGAGAATCCGGCAGTCGGCCAGGCGCACCATCGCCCGGGCCGCCACCAGGGCCGAGAGGGTCTTGCCGAGACCCATGGCATCGGCCAGCAGGGCCCCGCGTCGGGCCAGGAGCCAGCGCACGGCCGCGCGCTGGTGCGCGAACAGCCGGCGCCCATCCGTCAGCGGATCGGCCAGGGTCGCTGCAGCCACGAGCTCCCGGTGGGGCGGGAGGGGGGGCAGGGGCAGGGAGAGCCAACCCAACCAGGTGGCCAGCTCCGGATCCACCGGGAAGCGGCCCGCGAGCTGGGCCTGCAACGCCGGGGCCGCCTCGAGGGGGAAGTCCCAGCAACGGCGGCTGGGCAGCCACTGCCCCCGCGGCCGGATGGCGCGAAGCTGGGCCGAGGTGACGGCATCAAAGGGACACACCACCTCGATGCGACCGGTGGAGCCCAACCGCAACAGGCAACGCATGCGCGGAATGGCAGTCCTCGACACATTGCCACCCTGGAGGTTGCCGCCAGACTGCCGCCAACCGAGCCACGCGCATGCAGGCCAGGGACTGGGCGTCCAGGAACGCAGCCTCAAGGAATGCGGTTTTCCTTGATGAACTCTGTCCCAAATTACGAGTACGGCGCTGGCGCCAATCCCTGCACCAGATCACCAATCAGTGCTGCATCTACTGCGGCGATCGCTCCGAATCCATTGACCATGTGCTCCCCAAGAGCCGGGGTGGTCCCAGTGTGAGCGAGAACTGCGTACCAGCCTGTCTGGCCTGCAACGGCCGTAAAGGGGACAGCGAGGCCTTCAGCTGGTACCGCCAGCAACCCTTTTACGACCCCCGGCGGGCCGTCGCCATCCGGGCCTGGACCGAGGGAGACATGAAGCTGGCCGCACGCCTGCTGGAGTGGACGGCCACGCCCCCGGCGACGGGCGGAGCCGACAGGGCCACGCCAGCCCAGCCGGGCGATCACCAGACCCGACAGGCCACCGGGCCGTTGTGGCGCTGGCAGATGGCCGCCTGATCCTGCGGGGCCTCGGGGGCCGCGACCGCAGCAACGCCCAGCAACAGGACCACCAACACGGCAGGAATCAGCCCGGGGAGACGCTCCAGCGACCGAGCGCCATCCGCGCGACCCTTTCTCCCCGCAGGTGCGCTGCGGGGAGGGAGAATCCCGGATATGCGGCTCCACCGATCGGATCGGGGCCGCGCCGCCGGGAGGGCGCAGGGCCTGGCCGGCCGGGCGACGAACGACGCAGCCATCGGAATCCATTCAACTGATACAGGTGTACTCATGGCGGCCACGGGTGTCAAGTCGGCGGGGCGGATGCTGGTGGTCGGTGGGGGTTACACCGGCCAGCGGCTGGCCGCGCGGGCCCGAGCGGCTGGCTTCGAGACCCTGCTCACCAGCCGGGAACCCCGGGACTCCACCGCCACGATCCGCTGGCTGCCGTTCGACAGCCGCAGCGGGGTCCTGCCCCGGGCCGAGGACCTGGCGGACGTCACCCATGTGCTGGTGACCGTTCCCCCGGATGGTGAGGAGGGTGATCCGAGCCTGCGACTGCTGGGCCCGAGCCTTCGGACTCTGCCCCTCCGCTGGGTGGGCTACCTCTCCACCACGGGGGTCTACGGCAACACCGATGGGGCCTGGGTGGACGAAACGGCAGCGACACCGGCCCGGCCCGGCCGGAGCCTGGCCCGACTGAAGGCCGAGGACGCCTGGCGGGCGAGTGGCCTGCCGGTGCAGATCTTTCGACTGCCGGCGATCTATGGGCCCGAGCGCACCCCCTTCCGGGCTCTGCAGGCCGGCCAAAGCAGGCTCATCCACAAACCGGGCCAGGTCTTCTCCCGGGTCCACGTCGAGGACATCGCCGGAGCCGTGCTGCACTGCCTGGCGCTGCCGGCGACCGAGCGGCCCGGCCTGCTGAATGTGGCGGACGACTGTCCCTGCTCATCCAGCGAGGCGATCAGCTACGCGGCCCATCTGCTGGGCTGCAAACTGCCTGCAATGGAGAGGTTCGCGAGCATCGAGGGGGGCATGAGCCCGATGGCGCGCAGTTTCTGGATGGAAAATCGGCGGGTCAGCAACCGGAGACTCTGCCAGCAGCTGGGCTACCGCCTCCTCTACCCCAGCTACCGGGAGGGCTATCGGGCCTTCTTTTCTTCCATGTAGGGCGATCCCTTGGGGTAGCACTTGGTGTCATCCTCGGGATCACAGACGAAGGGGAAACCGAGGTCCCGCATCATCAGACCCCAGCGCAGCTGAAGCCATCCCCGGTTGAAGCCGGTGCCCAGACCGAACAGCACCAACGCGAGCATCAACCAGCGCAGCATGGGCAACCCGACCGGCGATCAGCTTCTATCCAACCCTGAATCCCGCCATCTGGCCATCGCCCTGGGGGATCCGGCCGGCATCGGCGCGGAAGTCACCCTCAAGGCGCTGGCACGGCCGGAGGCCGCCGATCTGCAGCCTGTGCTCGTGGGCTGCCGTCGCTGGCTGGAATCCAGCTACCAGTCCCTGCGGCACCGCAGCCCCGATCCTCTGCGCGATCCGGCCGACCTCGAGGTCCTGGATCTTCCCTTGCCGGAGCCCGTGCAGAGCGGCTGCAGCAGCCCCGCCTGCGGAGAAGCCAGCTTCGGCTGGCTGACGGCGGCGGCATCCCTCGTGTTGCGCGGGGACTGCCGCGCCCTGGTCACCGCCCCGATCGCCAAGGCCAGCTGGCACGAGGCCGGCCACCCCTACCCCGGCCAGACGGAACGGCTGGCGGAGCTGAGCGGCGCCGCGGAGGCCTCGATGCTGTTCACAGCCCTGTCCCCCCAGGGGCACTGGCGCCTGAACACGCTGCTGGCAACCACCCACATCCCCCTGGCGGCGGTCGCCGAGCACCTCTCCGGCGCGCTGGTGCAGCGCAAGCTGGACCAGCTGCTGGACTTCTGCCAGCGCTTCACGACCAGGCCGCGGCTGGCGGTCGCCGGCCTCAATCCGCACGCCGGCGAAGCCGGTCGTCTGGGGCTCGAGGAGCAGCGATGGCTGAACGGGGCCCTGCTGGAGTGGCAGCTCCACCATCCGGAGGTGGAGCTGATCGGTCCACTGCCGCCGGACACCTGCTGGCTGAGCGCCGGCGTGGCCTGGAACGGTGGTTCAGGGGGCGCCGATGGCTATCTGGCCTTGTACCACGACCAGGGGCTGATTCCCGTGAAGCTGCTGGCCTTCGACGCGGCGGTGAACACCACCCTGGGGCTCCCGTTCCTGCGCACCTCACCGGACCACGGCACGGGTTTCGACATCGCAGGTCAGGGCCTGGCCCGGCCCGCCAGCATGCTGGCGGCCCTGACCACGGCCAGGGAGCTGGGCTGAACTCAGCCGGGCTTCACACGCATCAACACCTGGCCAAACTCCACGGGCGTGCCGTTCTCCACCAGGATTTCGACGACCTCTCCGCTCACCTCGGCCTCGAGCTCGTTCATCAGCTTCATGGCCTCGAGAATGCAGATGGTCTGACCGACCTTGATGCGGGCTCCAAGCTCGACAAAGAAGGGTTCGCCCGGTGCCGGGGCCCGGTAGAACGTGGCCACCATCGGCGCGGTGATCTCGACGAGGTCGCTGCGGCTGGCGGCGGCAGCCGGCGGCGGGGCCGAAGGGCCGGGGGGGATGGATCCGGGCGGGGCCGCGACGGGGAACGGCGCAGCGGGGGGTGCCGGCGGGCTGTGGAGCATGGCGACAGGGGCCGCCGCCGGAAGGTTGCGACGCACCTCGAGGCGGAAGTCGTCGCCCTCGAGCTTGAGTTCCTGGATGTCGCTTTCCCCGAGAAGGGCCAGGAGCTGGTGGAGCTGATCGTGATCGAGCTGCATGGTGATCAGTTCTCCCGACCCAGGTAGCTGTCGGTACGGGTGTCGATCTTGATCTTCTCGCCGATCGAGAGGAACAGGGGCACCATCACCTGGGCACCGGTCTCGACGATGGCGGGCTTGGTGCCGCCGGTGGCCGTGTCGCCCTTGACGCCGGGGTCGGTCTGGGTGATCTCCAGCACCACGGAATTGGGAAGCTCCACTTCCAGGGGTCTGCCGTTCCAGGAGACGACGTTCACCTCCATGCCCTCCTTGAGGTACTTGCGGCTGTCGCCGATCTGCTTGGCGGTGAGGCGGGTCTCCTCATAGGTGCCCATGTCCATGAACACATAGTCCTCAGCCTCCATGTAGGTGTGCTGGAGGGTGCTCTTCTCAAGGATGGCCTGGGGCACCATCTCGCCGGCGCGGAAGGTCTTCTCAACGACGTTGCCGCTCTGGACCGCCTTGAGCTTGGTGCGCACGAAGGCCGAGCCCTTGCCGGGCTTCACATGCAGGAACTCAACGACCCGCCAGACCTGGCCATCCAGCTCAATCGAGGTACCGGTACGAAAGTCGTTGCTGGAGATCATCCCGGCAGTTCGGATCTGGCGGATTGTAGAGCTGGCTACCGGAGCAGACCCTGAAGGCTTCCTGGGCAGGACGCCTCAGGCCCCTCAGGCTGTGCCAAAGTCCGGCCAGAGAGGCAGACAGGGCCATGGCCAGGCTCCGGATCGGTTGGGCAGGCGCCTGGGTCATGGCGCTCCTGCTGGCGCTGCCGCTGGCGGTCCTGCCCGCCAGCGCCGCCCTGCCCGAGGGCAACGCCGTGAAGGATCCGGCGTCAATTCTGCGCAATGCCCTGCCCGTGGATGCCCCGCAGCTGCAGGACCTGCAGCACCGGCTGGAGGGCACCAGCAACGACCTGCGGGCCAAGCGATGGACCGCGCTCGCCGGCACGGTACGCCGCAGCCAGTCCCAGCTCGGCACCCGCCGCCAGGAGATCCTGGAGGGCTTTCCCGCCGACTCCCGAGCCCGCGCCGAGGCGCTGCTCGATCAGCTGGAAACGCAGCTGCAGACCCTGGCCAGCAGCGCCGAAGTCCAGCAGCGCGACACCTTCCTGAGCGCCCGCCGCGAAGCTCTCGCCACCATCGGCGAAGCAGAGGCCCTGCTGGTGGGTCCGTTCCCCTTCACCATCCCCTCGGAGTTCGACAGCCTCCCCCGGCTGCTGGGCAGGGCCACCGTGACGTTCGAAACCACCAAGGGGAACCTGACCGCCGTGGTGGATGGCTACAACGCCCCGCTGACCGCCGGGGCGTTCGTGGACCTGGCTCGCCGGGGGTTCTACGACGGCCTTCCCTTCACCCGCGCCGAGGACTTCTACGTCCTGCAGACCGGCGATCCGGAGGGTCCCGCGGACGGGTACGTCGACCCGGTGACCAAGACCGAGCGACGGGTCCCTCTGGAGATCAAGATCCCCGGCGAGCCGGCACCGTTCTACAACCAGACCTTTGAAGACCTCGGCCGGTTCAAGGCCACCCCGGAGCTTCCCTTCGCCACCCTCGGCACCCTGGGCTGGGCCCACTCCGACCAGGGACTCGATGACGGATCCTCCCAGTTCTTCTTCTTTCTCTACGAAGCGGAACTGACCCCGGCCGGACTGAACCTGGTGGATGGCCGCTATGCCGCCTTCGGGTACGTGATCGACGGCTTCGAGGTCCTCGAGGAGCTGGGGGTCGACGACCGCGTCGTGCGGGTCAAGGTCGTGGAGGGCGCCGACAACCTTCAAGCCCATGCCTGATGGGCTCGGCTGAGGAACCCACCCTGGCCGAGCTGGGGGAAGCGGGGCTGATCGATCAACTGGCCCGGTTCGCCCCCCCCGGGCAGTACGAGGACGACGCCGCACGGCTCCGCCTCGAGGGGGACCTGGTGGTCAACACCGATCTCCTGGTCGAGGGAGTCCATTTCAGCGCGGCCACCACCGAGCCCTTCCATGTGGGCTGGCGGGCGGCGGCGGCCAATCTGTCCGATCTGGCCGCCATGGGCTGTCTCGGCGCCCTCGGCCTGACGGTGGGCCTGGTCGCCCCAGCCCAGACACCCTGGCCCTGGGTGCGGGAGCTGTATCAGGGCCTGCGCAGCTGTCTCGACGCCCATGGCGGGGGCGAAGTGCTGGGAGGGGACTGCAGCAGCGGGCAGCACAGGATCGTGAGCATCACCGCCCTTGGCCTGCTGCCGCCATCCGCCCCAGGGGAGGCCCCGGGCTCGGGCGCCCCGGTGATCCGCCGCTGCGACGGGCGTCCCGGTGACGTGCTGGTCTGCACGGGAAGCCATGGGCTCAGCAGGCTGGGGCTGGCCCTCCTGCAGCGGAGCCTGCCTCCGGGGCCATGCCAGCTCCTGGGGGATGGGCTGGTGGCCAGGGCCCTGCGGGCCCACCAGCTGCCCGTGCCGCGCTTTGACGCGGTGCGGGCCCTGCATGCCACCAGGCCGGCAGCATCGTCCTGGCGGGTGGGGGGCACCGACAGCAGCGATGGTCTGGTCGCCGCCGCCGCTGCCGTGGCCCGGGCCAGTGGCTGCCACGCTCGGCTGGACCGCGCTGCCCTGCCGATCGAGCCCGGCCTGGCCCAGCTCGCCGAGGGGGAACGCTGGTGCCTGGCCGGCGGAGAAGACTTCGAACTCGTGCTGGCCCTGGAGAGTCCCTGGGCCGCGGCCCTGGTGGCAGCCCTGGATGGCAGCCACGTGATCGGCAGGCTGGCGTCTGGCGAAGGTCCCCCCGGGGCGATCACCTGGCTGGATGGCGCATCCCTGCCGAGCGGGACAGGCGGCTTTCACCATTTCGAGGCGACCAGGGGCCGCGGGGGTCCGGCCTGAACCCGCATCCAGCCTGAGCATGGAAAAGCCGCCCCTGTCGGAGGCGGCCTGGGAAGGACAGCACTGGCGCGGCCCCATTGGAGGCCCCCTCAGCCGGACCGTCTCACGGGCACTGAACGGGCCGGGACTGAACGGACGGAAGGGTCACTTCCAGTTGCGGGCGATGACTTCGGCGAGATCAACAACCCTCTGGCTGTAACCCCATTCGTTGTCGTACCAGGAGACGACCTTGATCATGTTGCCGCCCATCACCAGGGTGAGGTCGGAATCGACGATGGTGGACTCATCGGTGCCGGCATGGTCGCTGGAGACCAGGGGGAGATCGGAGTACTTGATGATTCCCTTCATGCCGTTCTCTGAAGCGGCTTTGAGAACACCGTTGACTTCCTCCTTGGTGGTGTCACGCGCGATCTCGAGCACCATGTCGACAACCGACACGTTCGGAGTGGGAACGCGAAGGGCGATGCCGTTGAGCTTGCCCTTCATGGGGGGATACACCAGGGCGACAGCCTTGGCCGCGCCGGTACTGGTGGGAACGATGTTCACCGCGGCGGCGCGGGCGCGGCGCAGGTCCCGGTGGGAGGCATCGAGGATCCGCTGGTCACCCGTGTAGCTGTGGGTGGTGGTCATCGTGCCCTTGACGATGCCGAAGGCCTGGTCGAGGACCTTCACCAGCGGCGCCATGCAGTTGGTGGTGCAGCTGGCGTTCGAGACGATGTCCCAGTCCTCGTGGCGATATTCGGAATCGTTCACACCGACCACGAAGGTAC